>NZ_JBSGCY010000189.1:0-10127 GCF_053602115.1 Nocardia sp. NPDC004582
GCGGGTGCTCACCACGAGCCGCGAGCCGATCGGCGTGGACGGCGAGCGACTGTATCCGGTTCGCGCCTTGCGTCGAACAGCAGCCGGACCGGAACCCGGGTGTCCAGGGCCACGCCGAGGCGCGCGACCGCCTGGGTGGCGACCAGCGAGTTGCCGCCGAGCGCGAAGAAGTCGTCGTCCAGGCCGACCGGCCGATCGAGACCGAGGGTCTCGGCGAAGACGGTCGCGACACACTGCTCGGTCGGGGAGATCGGAGCGCGGAAGGCCCGCGCCTCGAATTCCGGTGCGGGCAGCGCCTTCCGGTCGAGTTTGCCGTTGGCGTTGACCGGCATCGCGTCCAGCACCACCGTGGCGGCGGGAACCATGTAGGACGGGAGGCGCGCACTGGTGTAGGTGCGCAACGCGTCCTGATCGATCGCGTCGGCGGCCGGCACCACGTAGGCGGCCAGCATGTCACCGGTGTGCGGGGTCGAGTGCAGCACGACCACGGCCTGTTCCACGGATTCGTGCGAGGCGAGGACGGCCTCGATCTCGCCGAGTTCGATGCGCAGGCCGCGCAGCTTCACCTGGAAATCACTGCGGCCCAGGTAGACCAGGTGTCCCTCGGCGTTCCACCGCACCAGATCGCCGGTGCGGTACATGCGCTCGCCGGTGCCGAAGGGGCTGGCCACGAAGCGTTCCGCGGTCAGGTCCGGGCGCCCGGCGTAGCCGCGCGCCAGCTGCGCACCCGCCAGATACAGCTCGCCCACCAGTCCGGGGGCGACCGGGTGCAGTCGCGAATCCAGCACGTAGGCATGGGTGTTCCAGACCGGCCCACCGATCGGGACGGCCCCGGACACGTCGGCCGGGACCGGCGCGGCGGTGGCGTGCACGGTGAATTCGGTGGGCCCGTACAGATTGTGCAGCTCGGCCGCGCTGATCGCCCGGAAGGCGTCCACGGCGTCGGAGGTGAAGGCCTCACCGGCGACCAGCAGCGCCCGCACCGAACCGAGGCGCTCGGGATCGGCGCTGCTCGCGAACATCCGCAGCATCGACGGGACGAACGAGGTGAGGGTGACGCCGTGCGCGGCGATGACGTCGGCCAGGTACAGCGGGTCGCGGTGGCCGTCGGGTGTGGCCACGACCATGCGGCCGCCGGAGGCCAACGGCCCGAACAGCTCCCACACCGAGACGTCGAAGGTCGCGGGGGTCTTGAACAGCACCACGTCCTCGGCGCCGAGCCCGTATTCGCCCGTGATCCAGCGGATCTGGTTCACCGCGGCGGCGTGCGGCACGGCGACGCCCTTGGGACGGCCGGTCGAACCCGAGGTGAAGATGACGTAGGCGATGTGCCCGGGGAGCAACGGCGCGCGACGTTCGGCGTCGGTGATCGGATGATCGCGGTAGCCCGCGACGTCGGTGGTGTCGACCTCGATCACGCGGCGGTCCCCGGCGTCGAAGCTGTCCCGCGAGGTGGTGAGTACGCAGACCGGATCGGCGGTGTCGAGGACGTAGGTGACGCGCTCGGCGGGCTGGTCCGGATCCAGCGGCACGTACGCGCCGCTGGCCGCCAGCACCGCGTAAGCGGCGATCACGAAGTCCGATGAACGCCGGATATGCAGTGCGACCAGCGATTCCGGGCCGACCCCGGCCGCGATCAGGTGTCGCGCCAGCTGGTTCACGCGCGCGGCGAACCCGGCGTAGGTGAGGCGCTCGCCGCCACTGACCAGGGCGACCGCCTCGGGTGTGCGCCACGCCTGCGCCTCGAACAGCGACGGGAGGGTCACCGGCGCCGACAGCCCGGCCGTGACATCCACCGCCGTGGCGTTCCACTCCGACAGCACCCGCCGGCGCTCGTCCTCGGCCAGCAGGTCGACATCGCCGACCGCCTGTTCCGGATCCGCGGCGACCGCGACCAGCGTGCGCCGCAGGCGCTGGGCCAGGCGGTCCATCGTCTCGGGATCGAACAGATCCGTGGCATAGGTGAAGGCGGCGGAGATGCCCTCGGCCGCGCCCTCCGCGGAGACCCGCTCGACCATGGTCAGATCCAGGTCGAATTTCGCGACCGGCACGGTCAGGTCGACGTTCGAGATGGTGACGCCGGGCAGCTCGAAGACGGCGGCGGTCATGTTCTGCAGGGTCATCGACACCTGGAACAACGGGTGGCGAGCCTGCGAGCGGGGCGGATCCAGCAGTTCCACGATCCGCTCGAACGGCGCGTCGGCGTGCTCGAAAGCCGACAGATCGGTGCGGCGGACCGCCGCGAGCAGGTCGGCGAAGGAGGTGTTCGGGTCGACCTCGGTGCGCAGCACCAGGGTGTTGACGAACATGCCGATGAGACCGTCCAGCGCGGCCTCGCCACGGCCCGCGATCGGTGCGCCGATGGCGATGTCGCGGGTGCCCGAGACGCGGGCCAACAGCACCGCGAAGGCCGCGTGCAGCACCATGAACAGAGTCGTGTTGTGCTGCTGCGCGATCCGGTTCAGCGCCGCGTGCACGTCGGCGTCGATATCGAAGCCGTGCGCGGCGCCACGACCCGAGGCGACCGCCGGCCGGGGGCGATCGGTGGGGAGTTCCAGTTGATCCGGCAGACCGTCCAGGGCGGTGCGCCAGTACTCGAACTGGCGCGCGAGAGACGAAGTGGGATCGTGTTCGTCACCCAGGACCTCACGCTGCCACAGCGTGTAATCCGCGTACTGCACCGGTAGCGGCGTCCACTGCGGCTCCTGCCCCTGGAGACGACCGAAGTAGGCCGTCATCAGGTCACGGGTCAGCGGACCACCGGAGAATCCGTCACCGGCGATGTGGTGCACCACGCACACCAGCACATGATCGTCCTCGGCCAACCGCAACAACCGCAGCCGCAACGGCGGCGCCACCGTCACATCGAACGGCGCGAACGCCACCTCCGAAACCACCTGCGCCACATCGGCTTCGGTGATCTGCGCGAGTGGCAGCGCCGGCATGGCGCCCGGCGCGTCGACGGCCATGATCAGCTGGTGGCCGACGCCCTCGTGCTCGGGGTAGTAGGTGCGCAACACCTCGTGCCGGGCCACCAGGTCGGCCACGGCGTCGCGCAGCGCCGGCACGTCCAGCGGGCCGGTGACGCGCAAGGCGGTGGGCAGGTTGTAGGTGGCGGCGGCGGGGTCGAGCCGGTTGAGGAACCACATGCGCTGCTGCGCGTAGGACAACGGGATCAGCTCGGGCCGCGGCATGGGCCGCAGCGGCGTCGCGGCCGAATCGGACGCCGCCGAATCGGCCAGCGCGCCCAGGGAATTCGCGAGTTCGGCGACCGTCGGGTGCTCGAACAGCGCCCGCACGGGGACGCGCGCGCCGATGGCCGCGCCCAGACGGGCCACCACCTGGGTGGCGTTGAGCGAGTTGCCGCCCAGTTCGAAGAAGTCGTCGTCGGCGCCGACCCGGTCGGCGCGCAGCACGTCGGCGAAGATCTCGGCCACGGTGCGCTCGGCGGCGGTGGCGGGCTCACGGTATTCGCGGGCCTGGAACTCCGGCACCGGCAGGGCCTTGCGGTCCAGCTTGCCGGACGCGTTGAGCGGCATGGCGTCCAGACGCACCACGGCCGAGGGGACCATGTACGACGGGACGGATTCGCGGGTGTACGCGAGCAGGTCCGCGTCGAAGCGCGGGGAGGCGGAGCGCACCTGGGCGCCGTCCTCGAGCACCACGTAGGCGACGAGGCGGTCGCCGGTCTCGCCGCGGACCAGGGAGACCGCGGCCCGGTGGACGGCCGGGTGGCCGAGCAGCACGGTCTCGATCTCGCCGAGTTCGATGCGCTGGCCGCGCAGCTTGATCTGGAAGTCGCTGCGGCCCAGGTATTCCAGGGCGTGACCGGCCCCGGACGGCACCCAGCGGACCACATCGCCGGTGCGGTAGAGCCGCTGCCCGCCCTCGTGGGCGACGAAGCGCTCGGCGGTCTGGGCGGGCGCGCCCAGGTAGCCGCGCGCCAATTGCACACCCGCGACGTAGAGTTCGCCGGCCGCGCCGAACGGCACCGGCCGCAGCTGGCGGTCCAGCACCAGGACGCGGGTGTTGGCGACGGGGCCGCCGATCGGCACCGCGACGCCGTGCGCGTGCTCGGCCGGATGGGCGGTGACCACGGTGGCCTCGGCGGGGCCGTACCAGTTCACGAGACGCGTATCCGGCAGGGCGGCGGCGAATTTCGCGGCGCTCTCGGCGGTGAGCGCCTCACCGGCGGCGAACACCCAGCGCAGCGACGGATGCCGCCGGGCGGCGCCGTCGAGGTAGGCGTCGAGCATGGACGGCACGAAATGCACCGAGGTGACGGCGTGCTCGTCGATCATGCGCGCGATGTAGGCCGGGTCGCGGTGCCCGTCCGGCTCGGCCACCACGACGGTCGCGCCGGTCTGCAGGGGCCAGAACAGCTCCCAGGTGGAGATGTCGAAGGTGATCGGCGTCTTGTGCAGCACCACATCGCCCGGGCGGTGCGGGTAGGTGCGCTGCGACCAGCGGAACTGGTTGGCCATCTGCCGGTGGGTGATCACCACGCCCTTGGGGCGGCCGGTGGAACCGGAGGTGTAGATGACGTAGGCGGTGTTGTCGGGCCGCACCGGCGCGGGCGCGACCTCGACGGTCAGGTCCGCGCCCGCGAGCGCGTCGCCCTCCCGTCGCCCCGCCGCCGCCCCCAACGGAATCGCTTCGCGATCCACAAAGTGCAGCGGCACACCCGAATCGGTGACGAAATCGTCGGCGGCGCGGGTCAATACGCACACCGGCGCGGACCCGGCCAGCACGTACTCGTTGCGCTCGGCCGGATGATCCGGATCCACCGGCACGTACGCGCCGCCGGAACGCAGCACCGCGTAGACCGCCACCACCAGGTCGATGGAGCGGCGCATGGCCACGGCCACCCGGGATTCGGCGCCGACGCCGCGCAGGGTGAGCTCCTGGGCGAGGCGGCGCGAGCGGGCGTCGAGCTCGGCGTAGGTCAGCGTGGTGCGGTCGAAGACGACCGCCGGGGCGTCGGGGGTCCGCGCCACCTGCGCGTCGAACAGGCTGAGCAGCGTCGAATCGTCTTGCAGCTCGGGCACGTCGGTCGCGTTGACCGCGGCGAGTTCGCGGCGTTCGCCGTCGAGCAGCGCGTCGATCGCCGACACCCGCGCCCGCGGGTCCGCCGCGATGCGGGACAGCAGCGCCGCGAGCCGGTCGGCGATGGCCTGCGCCGCGTCCTCGGTGAACAGGTCGCGCAGGTACTTCACGCCGAAGCTGAGGCCCCGGGCGCGCGGCTGCACCATGACGGTGAGCGGGTAGTGGGTGCCGTTGACGGCGGACGCGCCGAGGATGCCGGCGCCCTCGATCGGCGCGGCGGCGTCGTCGAGGGACTCCTCGTCGACCGGGAAGGAGGCGAAGACGACGAGGGAGTCGAAAAGCCCGTCGACTCCGGCGATCTCCTGGATCTCGCCCAGTCCGACGTGGTGGTGGTCGAGCAGGGCGGCCTGCTCGTCCTGCAGGTTCCGCAGCACCTGGGCGATGGTGTCGCCCGCGTTCAGCCGCACCCGCACCGGAATGGCGTTGAGGAACAGGCCGATCATGGTCTCGATGCCCGCCAGTTGCGGCGGGCGGCCGGACACGGTGGCCCCGAGGACCACGTCGTCGCGGTCGGTGCTGCGACCGATGAGCAGACCCCACGCGGCCTGCACGACGGTGTTGAGCGTGACGCCCGCGTCGTGCGCGACCTTGGTGAGGGCGGCGGTGTCGGCCTCCGACAGTGCGAAGCCGATTTCGCCGATGCCCGAGGTGATCTCATGCGACGGATCGACGGCGGCCAGCGGCGTGGGCTCGGTGAAGCCGTCCAGCGCCGCCCGCCACGCCGAGCGGGCCGCGCTGTGATCGCGGGCCGTCAGCCAGGCCAGGTAGTCGCGGTAGGGCCGCACCGCCGGGATCCGGGACGCGTCGCCGGCGGCGGCGTACAGCAGCAGCATGTCCTGAACCAGCAGCGGCATGGACCAGCCGTCGATGAGGATGTGGTGGCTGGTGACGCACAGGCGGAATCGGTCGGCCGCGGTGCGGAACAGGGTCACGCGCAGCAGCGGACCGGCGCTCATGTCGAAGTGCCGGGCCACATCGAAGGCCATCAGCCGGTCGGCTTCGGCCCGGGCCTCGGCGGGCTCGCGGTCGCTGAGATCGAGGTACTGCCAGGGCAATTCGACGTCATCGAGCACGACCTGCAGCGGATTGCCCGCGCTGTCCTCGGCGAAGACCACGCGCAGGTTCACGTGCCGGTCCAGCATGGCGCGGGCCGCGGCGTGCACGCGCGGGAGCTCGATCTCGCCCGCCAGGTCGAGGGCGAACTGCACCATGTAGGCGTCGACGGAGGATTCGGCCAGGCGGGCGTGGAACAGCATGCCCGACTGCAGCGGCGTGAGCGGCCACACCTCGGACATGGTCGGGTAGCGCTCGCGCAGCCGGGCCTCGTCCTCGGCGCTCAGCTCGACCAGCGGTCCGGTGGCGAGTTCCTCGGTGGCGGCGGCGTCCTCGACCGGCACCGCGATCTCGGCCAGCGCGGCCACGGTGCGGGCGGCGAACATCTCCCGGGGCTTGAAGCCCAGGCCCAACGCGCGCGCCCGCGACACGACCTGGATGGCGGTGATGGAATCCACGCCGAGCGTGAAGAAGTCGTCGTCGATGCCGACCCGGTCGACCTTCAGCACCTCGGTCAGCACCTGGGCGATGGCCTGCTGCGCCGGGGTCTCCGGCGCCCGGAAAGCGGTCTGCGACAGGACGGGTTCCGGCAGGGCGGCGCGGTCGAGTTTGCCGACGGGGGTCAGCGGGATCCGGTCCAGCACCATGATCGCGCCGGGCACCATGTGCGGCGGCAGTGAGCGCTCGGCCAGCGCGGCCAGTTCGTCGACGGACACCGTCGCGCCGGGCGCGGCATGGACGTAGGAGACCAGAACCGTTGCCCGGCCCTCGATCTCGTGGCCCACCGTGACCGCGAAATCGACGTCGTCGTGCCCGGCGAGCACGGCGTCGATTTCTTCCAGCTCGATCCGCAGGCCGCGGATCTTGACCTGGAAGTCATTGCGGCCCAGGTATTCCAGCTCACCGTCGCCGGTGACACGGACCAGGTCGCCGGTGCGGTACAGGCGGGAACCGTTCGACTCGAACGGGTTCGCGACGAATCGGGCCGCGGTCAGGTCCGGCCGCCCCACGTAGCCGCGCGCGAGCAGCGCACCGCCCACGTAGAGCTCGCCGGCCACGCCGGCGGGGACCGGTCGCAACCGCTCGTCCAGCACGTACACGGCCGCACCGCGCAGCGGACCGCCGATGGTGACCGGGCGTTCGGGTAGCAATTCGGCGCAGGTGGCCCAGATGGTGGTCTCGGTCGGGCCGTATCCGTTGAGCAATCGCCGCTGCCCACCCGCGATCGGCGCGGTCCAGCGCCGCACGATCTCCGGCGGGCAGGCCTCACCGGCGGCCAGGACCAGGCCGAGCGCGTCCAGACCGGCGGGGTCGACCGAGGCCAGGACGGACGGCGTGATCACCGCGTGGGTGACCGCCTCGCGAGCCAGCAAGGCCCGCAGATCGTCGCCGCCGTAGACCTCGGGCGCGCTGACCACCAGCGTCGCACCCGAGCCGACCGCCATGAGCAGCTCGAACACCGAGGCGTCGAACGACGGCGACGCCACGTGCAGCACCCGCGACTCGGTGGTGATGGCGAATCGTTCGCGCTGTTCGGCGGTCAGTGCCGCGAGCCCGGTGTGGGTGACCGCGACGCCCTTGGGCAGACCGGTCGAACCGGAGGTGTAGATGGTGTACGCCGGGTGCTCGGCGCGCAGCGGGCGAATCCGGTCGGCGTTGGTGATCGGATCCGCCGAATAGTGCTGTGCGGCCCGATCCAGTTCGTCGGCGTCGAGTTCCAGCCACGAGACCAGGCCGGGCAGCGCGGAGCGCCGCGCCTCGATGGTGAGGCCGAGCACCGCGCCGGAGTCGGAGAGCATGTGCCGCACCCGGTCGTCCGGGTAATTGGGGTCGACCGGGAGGAATCCGGCGCCGGTCTTGGCGACCGCCCAGACGGCCAGCACCGATTCCAGCGAGCGTGGCACCGCCACGGCCACCAGATCCTCGGGACCGACGCCGCGGTCGATGAGCAGGCGGGCCAGCCGGGTGGAACGCTCGTCGAGCTCCGCGTAGCCGAGCCGGGCGAGCGTGCGGCCCGCGTCGGCGACGATGATCGCGGTACCGTCCGGGTTCGCCTCGACCGCGGTGGCCAGCAGCTGCGGCAGGGTGGGCGAGGAAGGGCGACGGGTACGAGTGGGACGGACGCGGGCCGTGCGGGTCATGCCGCTACCGCCGCGAGCTCGTTGTTCCGGTCCCAGACCACCCGAATCATGCAGCTTGTCCTCATCCTGTCCGTATTGCTCAACACCGCGGCACCGAAGAAATCCATCGGATCCACGGAGACCGCGTTACTCGGCGCGGCGGGTAGCGGTGCCGTTCACCTCGACTCGGAGGTGAGGCCACCCGCCCGCTCCCTCAAGCAGTATTCAGTCTCGCGAGCGTGAGAGCCACTCCGGGCGCGTCACCAGCGGATCCATCGGGACGCGGACCTCGGGCAGCGCGCTGGCGGTGACGCCCGGCCATCGGGACGGGTCCGGCACGGTGTCCGCCACGATGGCTCGAAGATCCTCCGGCCGGGGGCGTCCGAGCTCGTTCAGGACGGTGTGCTCGGCGAACAGGTGGGTGACCCATTCCTCGTCGAGGGTCTCGGCGAGATCGGCGCCCGGGCCGGCCAGCACCATCGACGCGCCGGCGCTTCCGGAGGCGATGACCTCCAGTGCGGCGAGCGGATGATCCACCGCACCCGCCTGGTAGGTCCGTGATTCGAAGGTGAGGCCGGTGTCGCTCCGGATCCGCTGCACCAGGGCCGCCATCGTGTCGTAGCTCAGCGGGGTGCGACCGGGGCCGCTGAAGGCGATGTCGTCGCCGCGCAGGGCCCGGGTGCGATGCGCGTAGGTCACCGGCCCGGCGGATTCGGCGGCGATTTCGGCGGCCATGCCCGGGTCGTCGAGCGCGAGCCAGTCGATGCCGGACACCATGGTCGGCGTGCCGGTCGTCAGTCCGATCTTCATGTCCAGTCCGGCCGGGGGCAGGCGGTCCAGCGTGCCCAGCGGGACCACCGCGGCACCGGCCTTGAGCACCGCCCAGGTGGCCACGGCCCAGTCGACGCCGCGATCGAGCCGCAGGCCCACCCCGGTTCCGGGCCCGCAGCCACGTCCGATGAGGACCCGCGACAGCCGCGAGGAGCGCGCGTCGAGCTCGCGATACGACAGCGATGCCTCGCCCCGGACCAGGGCCGGTCCCTCGGGGTCGTCCTCGACCACGAGCGACAGCGAGCGCGGCAACGCGGCGCCGGGCGCGGTGGTGACCACCGCCGGGACGACGGGCGCGGGCTCGGCGCGGGACCGCACAGCCCGGTCCAGCAGCTCACGCATCGGGGTGCGGGGGTCGGCGGCGGCCGCGGCGAGCACCCGCATCAGTCCGGCGCCCAGTGCCTCGACGGTGGACTCGTCGAAAAGCGCCGGGGCATAGGTGAACACGACCGCGAGGTCGCCCGGTGCGCCGTCGGTGCCGGGCGGGTGGGCGTCGAGGCCGATCCGCAGATCGAACTCGGTGGCCGTCAGGCCGGCGTCCACCTCCGCGGCGATCAGTCCGGGCGCCTCGAATTCGGCCGGCTCGTGGTGCTGCGGCGTCAGCACGACCTGCACGAGTGACCGGGCATCGGGCGTGACCGCCTCGGCGACCCGTTCGAACGGCAGATCGGCGTTGTCGAAGGCCGACAGCGCGGTGTCGCGGGCCACGACCACCAGGTCGTCGAAACAGCCGGCGGGATCGACGGTGGCGCGCAGCGCGACAACGTTCTCGAACGCGCCGACCACGCCCGCCGTCACCCGCTCGACGCGGCCCGGCACGGCGGCGCCGGTGACGATGTCGGTGCCGCCGGACACCCGGGCCAGCAGAATCGTGACGGCCGCGTGCACGACCGTGAACAAGGACGCGTCCCGGCCGCGGGCGATGTGGTCGAGCCGGGCCCGGATCTCACCGGGCACCAGATAGTCGACCCGCGCGCTCGCGATGACCGGCCGGGCCGGGCGGGCCCGGTCGAGCGG
>NZ_JBSGCY010000190.1:0-10112 GCF_053602115.1 Nocardia sp. NPDC004582
CTGCGGGCCGCGGGCGCGACCCACGTGCTGCCCTCGGTCACCGAGTTCGCGCGGCTGCTGCTGGCCGAGCGCGGCTAGAGAATTCCGCGGCCCGGGCGCGCCTCGCCGGGGCCGCGGAGCACCCCCCGTTCCTACGATCCGTCACGTCCCCTGAACTGAAAGTTGCAGTCACCGTGCGTAATACGAACAACCGCCTCGCACGCACCATCGCCCGGACCGCCCTGATCCTGACCTCCGCCACCGCGGTCGCCTTCAGCCTGACCGCCTGCGGCGGCACCGGCGCCGGCGACTCCGGGGACAAGACGGTCACCGTCTACTCCGCCGACGGCGTCGGCGACTGGTACAAGACCCAGTTCGCGAAGTTCAAGGACCAGACCGGTATCGCGGTCAACCTGGTCGAGGCCGGGTCCGCCGAGGTCGTGAGCCGCGTCGACAAGGAGCAGTCCAACCCGCAGGCCGACGTGGTGGTCACGCTGCCGCCGTTCATGCAGAAGGCCGACAAGTCGGGTCTGCTGCAGGCCAGCGGCGTGGACACCGCCGCCGTCGCGGCCACCGACAAGGACGCGAACGGCAAGTGGGTGACGCTGGCGGGCAACTACCTGTGCTTCATCGCCAACCCCTCGGTCGACGCCGCCAAGCTGACCTGGGACGACCTGCTGAAGCCGGAGTACAAGGGCAAGCTGCAGTACTCCACCCCCGGCCAGGCCGGTGACGGCACCGCCGTGCTGATCCTGCTGCAGCAGCTGATGGGCAAGCAGGGCGCGCTGGACTACCTGGGCAAGCTGCAGGCCAACAATGTCGGCCCGTCCTCCTCCACCGGCAAGCTGCAGGCCAAGGTCGACAAGGGCGAGATCCTGGTCGCCAACGGCGACGTGCAGATGAACCTGGCCACCGTGAAGGAGAAGGGCTCGAAGTTCAGCGTCTTCTTCCCGGCCTCGGCCGGCGGCAAGCAGTCCACCGTGGCCGTGCCCTACCTGATGGGTCTGGCCAAGGGCGCGCCGCACTCGGACGCGGGCAAGAAGCTGATGACCTTCCTGCTGTCGGCCGACGCCCAGAAGGCGCTGCCGGACGCCTACGCGGTGCCCGCCCGCCAGGAGCTGAAGGACGCCGCGCCGTCCGCGGCCGGGGCGCAGTCGCCGGCCCAGGTGATCAAGAACGTCGAGGTCCTGCACCCGGATTGGACCAAGGTCCTCGACGAGCTCGACGCCGACCTGGCGGCCTACACCAAGGCCACCGGTAGCTAATTCACCCACAGGAGCAGCAGCCATGTCCTCCGCGTTGACGACATCCACGGTGGTCACCGATACCACCGCCGAACCGGCCATCGTGTTCGACCGGGTCGGGGTCACCTACGGCCGCGGTCGCAAATCGACTGTCGCACTGGCCGATTTCAACCTGCGCGTCGCCGCGGGGGAAACGGTGGCGCTGCTCGGGCCCAGCGGCTCCGGCAAGTCCACCGCGCTCAAGGCCCTGGCCGGATTCGTCCGGCCCACCTCGGGCGCGGTGCGACTGGCCGGCCGCGACGTCACCGACCTGTCCCCCGCCAAGCGCGGGATCGGGGTGGTGGTGCAGTCCTACGCGCTGTTCCCGCACATGCGGGTGCGCGACAATGTGGCCTTCGGCCTGAAGGCACATCGGGTGGCGCGCAACGAGATCGGGGGGCGCGTCACCGAAGCCCTCGAGATGGTCGGCATGGCCGGCTACGCCGACCGGCTGCCGCGCGAGCTGTCCGGCGGACAGCAGCAGCGGGTCGCCATCGCGCGTGCCCTGGCCATCCGGCCCAAGGTGCTGTTGCTCGACGAGCCGCTCGCCGCGCTCGACGCGCAACTGCGCCAGAACATGCTGGGCGAGCTCCAGCAGCTGCGCAAGGCGTTGCCGGACACAGCGATGCTCTACGTCACCCACGACCAGTCCGA
The DNA here is from genome assembly GCF_053602115.1 of Nocardia sp. NPDC004582. Classification (NCBI taxonomy): domain Bacteria; kingdom Bacillati; phylum Actinomycetota; class Actinomycetes; order Mycobacteriales; family Nocardiaceae; genus Nocardia; species Nocardia sp. NPDC004582. Next base: position 1,917 of record NZ_JBSGCY010000190.1, read on the forward strand.
GGCGCTGGCGCTGGCCGACCGCATCGCGGTGATGCGCGACGCCCGCCTGGTCGACATCGACACCGCCCACAACCTGTGGCAGCGCCCCGCGACCGAGTTCACCGCCGCCTTCCTCGGCGGCGCGAACCTGATCGCCTGCGAGGTCAAGCACGTCTCCGGCACCGCCGCGCTGGTCACCGCCGGTGAGCACACGCTGCGCGCCGACGCCCCGCCGCCCGGCATCGGCCGCCCCGACTGGGCCCCGAATGCCGAAGCCCAGCTCTGCGTCCGCCCCCACACCGTCCGCATCGTCCCGCTCACCGAACGAGACGCCTTGCGCGCCACCGTGATCACCAGCGTCTGGAAGGGCGCCTCCACCCGCCTGCACCTCGATATCGCGGGCCTGCCCACCGAACTCGCCGCCGACGTCCTCGGCCACACCGACATCGCCCCCAACGACCACGTCGGCATCCGCTTCGCCGACCCGGCGGGTGTGCTGATCCCGCCGGGCATCGGGACCCCCTCCGCCGCAGAGGAACCCGAGGTGCGCGCATGAACGCCGCCTTGTTCGCCGGAGTCACAGCGACCCGGGAGCGGAGAGCGTCATGACAGCACTGCTCGAATCACCCTCCGCACCTGCCGATCCCGGGGTCCGGAAGGCCGGACGGTCGTGGCGGCCGGTGCTGTGGACCCTGCCGCCGATGCTGGTGGTGGTGCTGATCGCGGTGTATCCGATCGTGCGGGTGCTGGTGGAGTCCACCGAGACCAAGTCCGGGCGAGGGGTCGGGACCTGGTCGAAGGTGCTGGGTGAGGAGTCGTTCCGGAATGCGTTGTGGCGCACCGTCACCATCGCGGTGAGCTCGACCGCGGGGTGCGTGGTGCTGGGGACGTTCCTGGCGATCGTGCTGGCGTTCGTGCCGTTTCCCGGATCGCAGGTGGTGGGGCGGCTCATCGATTCGGTGCTGACGTTGCCGTCGTTCCTGGTGACGCTGGCGTTCACGTTCCTGTACGGGACCGCGGGAGCGGTGAACGCGTTGATCGATCAGATCACCGGGGGCAGCAAGCCGGTACTGGACTTCCTGAGCACGCCGTGGGGTGTGATCCTGGCCGAGGTCACCTTCTTCACGCCGTTCGTGGTGCGGCCGCTGCTGGCGGCGTTCGCCCAATTGCCCCGGGAGCAGCTGGATGTGGCGTCCAGCCTCGGGGCCTCGCCGTGGCGGGTGCTGCGGCAGGTGGTGCTGCCCGAGGCGTGGCCCGCGCTGGCGGCGGGCGGCAGCCTGGTGCTGCTGCTGACGCTCAACGAATTCGGGATCGTGCTGTTCACCGGCGCCAAGGGCGTGATCACGCTGCCGGCGCTGATCTACACCCGCGGCATCGTCACCTTCGATCTGCCGGGCGCGGCCGTGCTGGCCTCGGTGCAGGTGCTGCTGTCGCTGAGCCTGTACCTCGGATACCGACTGCTGTTCGCGCGCCTCACCGGCGCGCGCAAGGAGAGCTGACCCATGCTGGTGTGGACGCGTCGCGGGCGGGCCGTGGTGCTCGCCGTCTTCGGGATCGTGGTCACGGTGGTGTTCGTCGCGCCCATCGCGACCGTGGTGGCCGCGGCGCTGGCCGGGCACTGGACCGGGCCGCTGCCCTCGGACCTCGGCTTCGCCAACTTCGATCGGGCGCTGTCGGGCGAGGAGTCCGCGAGCCTGTCGGTGAGCCTGCAGACCGCACTGCTGGCGAGCCTGTTCTCGCTGATCCTCGGCACCTGGGCGGCGCTGGCCGCGATGGAGGCCCCGGCCTGGCTGCGGCGGCTCACCGACGCGGTGTTCCACGTGCCGGTCGCGGTGCCGTCGGTGGCGATCGGGCTCGGCGTGCTGATCACCTTCAACGAGCGCCCACTGCTGCTGGGCGGCACCAAATGGATCGTCATCCTGGCCCACACCGTGCTGGTGCTGGCGTACGCGTTCAGCGGCGTCTCCGCCGCCCTGGACCGGCTCGATCCGGGCTACCGGCAGGCCGCCGAATCACTGGGCGCCGGACCGGCGCGCGTGCTGTCGCGCATCACGCTGCCGCTGCTGTTGCCCGCCCTGGGGGCCGCGGCCGGACTGGCCATCGCCCTGTCCATGGGCGAACTGGGCGCCACCATCATGGTGTACCCGGCGACCTGGAAGACGCTGCCGGTGAGCATCTTCGCGGCCACCGACCGCGGCGCGGTCTTCGACGCCGCCGCCAGCACCACCCTGCTGGTCCTGGTCACCCTCATCGCCCTGGTCCTGCTGGGCCGCCTGAAAGGACGTGCGGCGCTGCGCTGAACGACGCGGCCGCACCCACACCGCTGACCGGGTCATGAGGGGACGGTCAGCGGTGTCTTGCGTCGAGGCCCGGGCGTGGCGACGCCCGGGCCGGTAAACTCGCCTGGAAATCGGATATCGGGCGGGGGCTGGTCGATGGTGGTTGTCACAGGTCTGTCCGGCGAGTCCTACGACGTCGACGGCGAACCGTTCCATGCCGCGGGCGCGCGCTCGGTGCAGTACCTCTGCCGCGATCCCCGCGGGCAGCAACGGCTCTACAAGCTCTACCGCAACCCGGTCACCGCGCCCGACGCGATCGAATGGGCCCGGCAGGCCATGCTTTTCGGGCGGCAGACCGGGCTCGCCGCCGCGGCCGGATCCGCCGCCGAGGCGGTGAACTGGCCGATCGACCTCGTCCAGCACGACGCGGCGCTGATCGGCGCGATCCTGCCGCTGATCCCCCGCGACTATCTGCAACCCGACGGCCGGCCCCGCACCCTGGATCAGCTGTGGGCCGCGCCGGGGCAGACCACGCCGTATCTCCGTGCGGGACTGGCGGTTCGGCTGTGCGAGATCGTGCGGGTGCTCGAGGAGCGGCAGCTGATCCACGGGGACCTCGCGGCCGAGAACGTGCTGTGGCAGCCGGCCGCGCCACTGGTCTATCTCATCGACACCGCCGGGCTGCTGCCCGCCGACCGGGCCCACGATCGGTTCAAGGATCGGTACGACCTGGCGGCATTGCTGTACCGAACCCTGCTGCCCGACAGCGCGGGTCCGCCCGGCGCGCCGTGGCAGCCGGGCGGCGTGCCCGCCGATCTGGATCCGCGGGTGCGGGCGCTGTTCGACCGGGCCTTCGGCAATGGCGGCTTCGGGCCGGACGCGCGGCCGTCCGCACAGGAGTGGGGTGACACGCTGCGGGCGGTGTACCTCACGCAGGCGGGGTTCGGCACGTCGGCGGCGTCCTTGCCGCCGACCCCGACCTCACCGACCGGTTGGTCCGCGCCGCACCCGCTGGTGACGTATCACGGTGCACCCCAGCCGGATTCGACCAATACGGCCCTGAAGGTGATCCTGGGGGTCCTGCTGGTGGTGCTCGTCATCGCCATCGGCGTCGGCGTGGTCGTGCTCTCCGGCGATGACAAGACCGGCAACACCGCCACGGGTTCGAGCACTACGACCACCGCACCGCCGACGACCACGGCACCGACAACGACCACCGCCGTCCCGACCGCCTCCGGCACCCCGGAGCTCGACAAGACCACCCTCAACCAGCAGGGCACCGATAAGACCCCGTTCACCGCGGACGCCCTGCTCCCGTCGAGCTTCACCGACAGCAAGGGTGTGGTGTTCACCCGCCGCTCCTCCGGGGTGAAGGACTGCATCGCGAGCAATATGTCGCAGAACGTGAAGACCGCGCTGCAGGACAACAAGTGCGTCCAGATGGTGACCGGCACCTACATCGACAAGTCCGACAAGCTGATGACCTCGCTGGAGGTGTTCGCCTTCCCCTCCAGCACCGAGGCCGAGGCCATCTACACCAGCCTCAAGGGCCAGAAGCAGATCTGGGACGTGTGGTGCCCCACCCAGGGCGTCGGCTCCAGCGTCTGCCAGTCCGACCTCGATACCCTGTGGGCCGCAACCCATTCCAGCTGGAGTCGCTGGCAGTACCGCTACCTGTACGAGGCGTACTCGCTGTCGATCGACCTGAAGGTGGACGCCTCGCTGGAGCCCAGCCTGGACGCGCCTTCGCGAACCATCCTGCAGCTGGCGGGACCCGACAACTACTGGAAACCCCGCTGACCCAACCGCTTTCGATCGAAACGGGCGGGGGTCACAGACCCGCGGCGGCGGTCAGGAGGGCGCGGGAGTGGGTGTCGTCGGTGGCGCGGATGAGGCCCGCGGCGAGCAGATAGGCCGCGGCCATGTCCTCGGCGGAGTTCCGCAGTTCGGTGAGGGTGCCGGTGAGGTCGCGGCCCTTGCGTTCGAATCCGCGCCGCAGCTGCCGGGCGGAGCCGAAATCGCCGAAGCCACCGAGGATGTGGACACGGTGGCTGCGGTCGATTTGCGGATCCAGCACGGCTGCGAACCGCAGGAAGGTTGCGGCGCAGTGGCGCGCGGTGGCGACGTCCAGCCGGAAGTCGCCGGTGCGGGCCCGTTGGTACAGGTCGGTGGCGGTGCCCTCGCCCGGGTTCATGTCGAACTCCCCCCTCGAAAGTGTGGAACGCTGTATTTCACTCGCACGGTCGTGAATTCGAGTCGGCACGAATGAAAGATTTGGCGAATAAAACACCGGACGGTTGGTTCTAAACGCTTCCCACTAATTCAGGGCGGGCGTGCCGCGCCAGTCGACCACGCGGCACGCCGGGCGGGGCGCCCCGTTGCGCCCGCCGTCCACAGGCGGGACGAATCAACGATTCGGTGTCAATACCTCAATGAGGTCAATGCATTCGGAATCATTGTTCCGGTAAACGGCGACGGCCGCCGGCCACGTCGAATACGAGATCAGTGTAGCCGTCCACCAGTTCGGCCAGATGGTACCAGTGTTTATGGGTGTTATCACTGGAAGCGCCCTCGTGATCGATCACCTGGTTGGCTTCGACCCAGCTCCGGGCCATGCGGTCCACCACGGCGCCCAGGCTCTCGGTGTGCATGGTGGCGCCGTTGCGGTGCTGCGGCAGTTCCTGTTCCACCCAATCGTTGATATCGTCAACGAGTTCGCCGCGGCGGCAATCGATCTCGCTGACCATCATGGGATCCCTGACCTGAGCGCGACGTTCGTGCAGTTCGGCGAGTGCGTGCGCGGACCTCAGCAATACTCGATCTTGAAATCGCCTCCCTTGGAACGCACAGAGCAATTGCGGAGCGGTCGGCAGGACGCCGGCTATCGACATGGTCATCGAGACTCCCTATACGCACCCGACAGCATCACTAATCGCACCAACATGATTGGTCTCCGGATTCAGCTATACCGGTCATCGGATCGGTTGTTCACGAATAGGCTAGCTGGATCATGCTCTTACAAATGCAAGAACGCAATACTGCGTTCTAGCAAGTGCGCCAAGCGAAAGGGTCGTCATGGCAGGCAAGCGCACCGTGCTCACTGTCCGTTTGCGGAGGCTCGCCGCGATGCTCCACGAGATGCGGGAGAGCGCCGGGCTCAGCAAGGAAGTGGTCAGCGCCAAGACCGGCATCAACGTCACCACGCTGTACCGGATCGAGACCGCGCAGGCCAGGCCGCAACGCCGCACCCTGACGGCCATGCTGGACCTCTACGGCATCGGTGAGCCGGCGCGTTCAGATGCCTTGCAGTTGCTGGTCGACGCGTTACGCCCCGGCATGGCAAGGTCTTTCGAGGATGCGGTGTCGGAGGTCTACGGCGCGTACATCAACTTCGAGGCCGAGGCGCTCTCGGCGCGGTTCTTCCAGTCCACCTACGTCCCGGGCCTGCTGCAGACCGAGGCGTACGCCAGCGCGGTCTACCAGACCACCATGCCCAAGGTGTCGGATCAGGTTATCGAGCAACGGATCCGGGCTCGGCAGGAGCGCTCGAAGGTGCTCACCAAGGACAACCCCCTGGAGCTGTGGGTGGTGCTCGACGAGGCCGTCATCCGCCGCATGGTGGGCGGCCCCGAGGTGATGAACCAGCAGTTCAGTCAGCTGCTCGACCACACCAACAAGCGGAACGTGATCCTGCAGATCCTGCCCTTCGACGCCGGCGCGCACCCGGGCATGCTGGGCTCCTTCACCCTGCTCGACTTCCCCGACCCCGCCGACCCGGAACTGGTGTACGTGGAGGGCATCGCCAGTGACGAGCTGATCGAGGGCCACCCGGAGGTGCGCCGCTACGGGGTGATGTTCGACCAGCTCCGGGCCATGGCGCTGAGCCCGCGCGACTCGATCACCATGATCTCGGCGGCCATGGACGCCCTGAACGGCTGATCCTCCACCCACCCCAGGGTGGGACAACCCGCACCCTCGGAGCGGATTCCGGCAGCACTGTGGTCGCTACCGGCGGCGGCACGCGGCGGCGAGAGTGGATACATACCGAACGCCACCGCAAGCGGCCCCTCCGAGAGGATGATGTTCATGTGCAAGACGGTCGAATCGCCCGCGGCTCCCACGGCCATCGCGGTGACAACCGCCGACTGCGACCTGAGCTACGCCGAACTGGATCGCTGGAGCAATCGGGTGGCGCGCATGCTGCTGGGTCTCGGGGTCCACCCCGGGGCCAGGATCGTGATCGCGGAGACGCCGCGAGTCGAGGCCGTGGTCTCCCGCCTGGCCATCGAGAAGACCGGCGCGACTCCCATCCCGGTGACCACCGAGTCGACCGTGGCCCGCGCCGATTTCGGCATCACCACCAAGGCCGGACTGGATCTGGTCACCGACCCGGGCCGCTGGCTGGTCCTCGATGACCGCAGCACGCTGGTGCAGTACCTCACCGGCTCGGACGCCCCGCTCAGCGAGGCCGAACTGAACCTGGCGCGGAAGGCCTCCTGACCGCGCCGAAGCCGCCGCAGCCCGCAGAAGGTTTCCGCAGTATGGCTTTCAGCAGTCCCCTGCCCTCCACCCCTGACACCTCGGCGGCCTTCGCCCTCTCCGCCGCGCAACGCGGCATCTGGTTCGCCCAGCAGCTGGCCGGGGACACCCCGGTCTCGATCGCCCAATACGTGGAGCTGACCGGGCCGATCGACGCCGGCCTGCTGGCCGACGCCGCACGCCGGGCCGGACGCGAGTTCGGCACCGGCTACCTGCGGCTGATCGAGATCGACGAGCTGCCGTGGCAGCTGGTCGACACCACCCTCGACGACCGTGTGCGGACCGTGGACTGCAGCGGCGCCCCCGACCCGCGCGCCGCCGCGCAGGAGTGGATGCGCGCCGAGTACACCGCGCCCCTGGACCTGACCCGCGACCGCCTGTGCACCATGGTGATGCTGCGGCTCGGCGAGGACAGCTGGTACTGGTACTCGCGGTTCCACCACATCCTGCTCGACGGCGTCGGCGCGCTCACCATGCTGCAGCGCACCTCGGAGATCTACAACGCCACCATCACCGGGCAGGAGGTTCCGGCCGGCAAGGCCGAACCATTGCAACGCATCGTGGAAGCCGATGCGGCCTACCGGAATTCGGACAAGCTGCAGGCCGACCGCGACTACTGGCGCGAGCACCTGGCCGGGATGCCGGAACCCGCGCTGCTGGGCCGGCGCACCGGCGCGGTCGACGCCCACCCGCGACTGCTCAGCGGCGCGCTGCCCGAAGACACCGCCGCCCTACTGGATTCGCTGACCGCCGCGCAGTCCACCAGTCCGGCGCCGGTCGTGGTGGCCGCCTTCGCCGCCTTCGTCGGGGCCATGACCGGTGCGGGCGAGATCGTGCTCAGCCTGCCGGTGTCCGGCCGCACCACCGCCACGCTGCGCCGATCCGGCGGCATGGTGGCCAATGTGGTGCCGCTGCGGCTGCCGCTGTCGCCCACCGCCACCGTCGGCGATCTGCTGCGCGCCACCCAGGGTGAGCTGACCGCGGCGCTGCGCCGGCAGCGGTACCGGCAGGAGGACATCTTCCGGGACCTGGGCTGGGCCATGGACGAGGTCGCCGGGTTCGGGCCGACGGTCAACCTCATGCTGGCCGACACCCGCATCCACCTCAGCACCGCTGATTCCGGCGGGGTGACCGGCCAGTTGCACGTGCTGACCTCGGGCATGATCGACGACCTGTTCGTCAACGTCTACCCCGGCACCGGCGGCGAACCCACCCACATCGACTTCCAGGCCAATCCCCATCGCTACGACGAACCCGAACTCGCGGCGCTGCACGCCCGGTTCCTGGACTTCCTGCACCGCTTCCTGGCCGGCGGCGTCGAGCAGTCGCTGACCGCGGTGACCGCGCTGTCGGCGGCCGAACGCGCCGCGCTGGCCAACCGGAGACCACCGCCGCCGCC
>NZ_JBSGCY010000191.1:0-10073 GCF_053602115.1 Nocardia sp. NPDC004582
CACCAAGTTGCTCGACGCGTTCTGGGTGACCATCAAGCTGACGCTGTACTCGGGGTTCTGGGCGCTGATTCTCGGCCACCGAGGCCGGCCTGGCTCCGGATCGCCTGCGCGACACCATCACCGACCTCCTGGGCCGGGCCAAGGGCACCCTCCCCGACGTGGTCCGCGCCATCGACCGCCTCCAATCCGCGGCCGAGGCCCGCCACACCGCCGACACCATCGCGCACTGGGTCGACACCCACTACCCCGACCCGGTCCGCGCCATCGACCCCGGCGACAGCGACCCCGGCGGCACCCCGAAGCGCCCCGGCCCCGGCACCCCGCCCACCGACCCCACCGGCGGCACCCCCGCCCACCCGGGCCCCACCAAACCCAACAACGACCCCGCCACGACGGCCAAGCGGCCCGCAGCGGGCGCACAGCCCGTGACGCCCGTGACGCATTCATCCACCACCACAACCCATTCCGGTACAGAGGAGTCCACCGGACCGCACCGGAACGGCACCGATCATTCCGGTGCGAAGCAGCGGGAGGCTGGGACTGGCCAAACCGGTGCGAAGCATCAGGAGGCCGGGTCGAGCGAGACCGGCGCGAAGCAGCCCGACCCCGCCTCGCACCAGCCCGGCGAGCGGGCGCACGGCGCCATACCGGAGCAGACCGGCGCTCCGGAGCAGAACGCGGGCGGACCGTCGGCGTCGGACTGGGTGGTGGTGGAGCCGGGAACCGTTCACAGCTGGTCGAATCCGCGATTGGCGGCCTGGGCCGAGGATCAGATGGCCCAAGCCCGCGCCGCGGTCGAACGGCGTGACCGCGCCGTGGCCGATCTGCACGCGATCGCCCGGAGCCTGGGCGTGGAACCGGCCGGGCGTGAGGCGCGGGTGCTGCGCGAAGTGCTGGTTCCCTTGGCGCAAGCGGAGATTCGGCGTCAGCACGCGCTGATGGAGACTCCGCACGGGCTCAACGCCGGCGAGGCCATGGCTCGGATGCGCGCCGCCGAGCAGGCGGAACGGGCGGCGAGCGAACTGCTCATGAGGGTCGAGACTCTCCCCCGGGAGGCCGTGGCGGCGCGAGTCGAGGCGGAGCGCCTGCACGGGTCCGTGCAGGACGAGGCGGTGAACGACATCCTGCGTACCGCCGGAGCCGATATCCGCGGCCGCGGTATCGGCATGCTGCACAACCCGGACATCGTCCTCGTCGTCTCCCCGCGCCTGGACCCGATCGCGGTCCTGGGCAAGGAGAACGTGAACATCATCGTCGCCCGCGACCTCCCGCTCGTGGCCCGCCTCGTCGTCCTGGACTTCGACGGCACCATCCACCTCCACGACCTCACCCCACCGCCGTCCGCGTCGACCACCGCCACACCGGAGTCGGTCGCGGGGGCCGTCGTCACCGAGGTGGGCGCCGCGCCCACAGGCGTCCACGGCGCAGTCATGTTCGAGGGCAACCTGCCGGACGGTCCCGACGCCACGCCGCTGTACCGCGGCGTCCCGCGCCTGCTGCCCGACGGTTCGGTGAACCCCGCGTACCTCGACGGTCTGCGCGGCATCGTCCCCGCCCGCGGCGACCTGGATCTCGACTACGACGGCCACACCTCCCACCTCGGCAGCCGGAGCGACGCCACCTCCTGGAGCCGCAACCAATCCATCGCGGCCCACTTCGCCGGCACCGACGGCCTCATCATGGAATGGCGCACCGGCGCACCCCCCGAAGACGCGACCTGGCGCTTCAAACCCACCTACGACCTCGACGACCTCTTCTCCCAGGTCCTCATCCAGGGCACCCTCACCGACGCCCGAGCCATCCGCCACCTCCCCGCCACCCCACCCCCCACCCCGCCCACTCCCGAACCCCCGACCCGTCCGTCCGCCGTCACCACCGCCAGCCCGTCCCTCGGCCTCGACACACCCGTAAAACCCCACCCGGACACCGCCACCCAGCATCCGCCCGTCGAATCCCCGCAGAGTTCCGACGACTCCAGCGCCCCCGGAACCGCCACCCCTGTGGCCACAGATGACCCCAACGCCTCTCCGCCTCCACCTGCCCGAAATCCGGAGCCCTCGCGCGAAACGGCTGTGCCTCCCGCTTCGAGCAACCCCGACGAATCGGGCAAGCCTGCGACGTCAGACAATCCAGCTCAGCAGGATGCGAGCAATTCCGGCGAATCGAAAGACCCGGCCGCTCCCGGAGATCCGGCCCAGCACGCCTCGGACGTCTCCAGCGACACACCAGTACCCGCGAAGCCGACGCCTCCGACCTCAGACGATTCCAGCGGTCCGGAAAACCCCGATGCGCAAGGCGATTCGACCCAGCCCACCTCCGGCGACTCCGGCGCCTCCCCATTCCGCTACAACCCGAACTGGCGCTCACACCTGCCCCTCGTGCCGCACGAGTTCGATCCGGACTTCCCTGACTACACCCCGAAGCCCCCGGAGCAGCCCGCCCCCTGGACGCTGCCCCCGGACCCCACCCCACCCCACAACCCTCCGCAGCCGACGCCCCATCAGCCGACGCCGCCGCCCCACCACCCGCCGCCGACCCCGCATCAGCCGACGCCGCAGCCGAATCGGCCGACGCCACCGCAGGTGCCGGCCCCGCCGAATGCGCCACAGCCGCCCCACATCCCGCAGCCGCCGAGTATCCCCACTCCGCCGCAACAGCCGAACCCTCCGCACATCCCGGTCCCGCCGAATATGCCGACTCCACCGCATATTCCGGTCCCGCCGAACCTGCCGGAGCCCCCGCAGCTGCCGCGGCCCCCACACTTCCCGGGCTCTCCGCAGTTCCCGACCCCGCCGCAGTGGCCGACGGGACCGAGCATGCCTCAGCAGCCCACTCATTCTGGAGCGCCGCAGTGGCCTGCCGATCCGGGTATGCCGCAGGTTCCGGCTGAACCGAGTGTGCCGCGTCAGCCGTCGGATCAGGGTGTGCCGCAGTGGCCGAATGGGGTTGGTGGGCAGCATGGTTCGCAGGAGCCGACTCATTCGGGTGGGTCGCGTTTGCCGCAGTGGTTGACGGATGCGCTGGGGTCTCGGACGCCGGTGCAGCCGGAGGCGCCGCAGCAGGGGTATCCGCATATCGATCCGGGTATGTCGCGGTGGGTGGCGGATTCGGCGGATGCTGGGGATGCGGGTGTGAACGGGGGCGGGCACGCGAGCGCCAATGGCGGCAATGGGATTGGTGGCGGCGCGGGGCAGGGGTTCCCGGGTGGCGCGCCGATGATGCCGCCTCCGGGGGCGTCGGGCGGTGGGAACGGGAATGGTGGTTCTCGGGGTAGCGGGCGGTTCCCGCGGGCGTCGGCGCGGCCGGCTTCCGGTGGGCAGATTTATCTGCGGTCGCATTCGGGGTTCGGGGAGTACGCGATGATGGATCCGGTGACGGGCCAGTTGAGCGCCGCGCCTGTCGGTACGGGTGCGCCCGCGGGTGTGTTCGACGAGCTGGATGGTTTGCGGGTTGTTTTCTACCGCGATCCGGCGGCGGGGCTGGTGCTGCGGGTCGGCGATCAGGTGATCGAGTTGGATCGGATGGCGGCGGGCGCGTTGTGGGAGCGTTCGGGGCCGGGCTTGGTGCGTCTGGTGATCGGGAGTCCGGGTGATGTGCGGTGTGAGCTGCGGTACAGCGAGCGGCCCGCGGATTCGGACCTGGGTTTGCTGATTCGCGATGTGCTGTCGGATTCGTCGCGCCGGCTGGGGATCTTCGGATGACCGCCGGTGAGGTGTTCGCCGATTTTTACGGTTCCGGCAACCGCACGGTTGTCCCAGGTATGTGATGCTGACAGTTGGTTTTCGGAACGGATGAGGAGGTTCGACGTGCGCGGTGAGCGCCCGAGCGAAGAGCAGCTGCGGCGGAATTTCGACACGGTCCTGGCCGATGTGCGGGAGGGGCGTGGCGTGCGGACCGCGTCGGGTCTGGATTCGCCGACCGAGAACGCCCTGTGGGCGATCGCGAACGCGTACCCGAACGTGCCCGAGGAGCTGGTGACCGCCGCCCGCGAGTCCTTCGCCGGTCAGCTCGACGGCAGCAATGCCGCCCGCTGGCGCGCGGACCTGGAGCGCCGGTTCGCCGAGCGCAAGCCCGCCTCGGACAGTTAGCGGCGATCCCGCGTGACCGTATCCCGCGAGTTCAGTGAAAACCTACCCACCGCAGCGGATTCCGATCAATCCGACATTCCCGAGGAACCCAGCCCCGACGTCGGCTTCAGCCTGGCCGCCGAGGAACTCGACGTTCCCGAGCGGGCCCGCCGCCTCGCCCACCGCATAGCCGCCGAACTTCAGGAGCTGGCCCCCGAGGGCTGGACCCGTGTCAGCGCCGCCTTCGCTCTGGCCGCGTCCGGCCGGCGCTCCCGCATCGTGTTCTCCGACGACGATCAGCGTCAGGCCCTGGTGCCCGCGACCGACACGATCATGACCCTGGTGGCCTCCCACCGCCGCCTCTCCGCCGAACTCGGCGACCCCTGGTGGCGACTGGAGCTGGACCTCACCTCCGAGGGCGCGCTGAGCGTCGACCACGACTACGGCGACGACCCGTTCCCGGACGATCAGCTGTTCACTCCGCAGGAATACCTGGCCGACCTCGACGCCGCCCCCCGCGAGTCCCTCCCCACCTGGCTGGCCGCCTATGTCGGCCACGGCAACCGCCAGTCCCGCTCCCCGCGTCAGGCGGCCGAGCAGGCCCGCGCGGATCGCGAATCCGGCTATCTGCCAGTTGTTTCCGAGGACGACTTCCCGCCGTTCCCGCTGCTGTGGTCGCGCTGGTCGGCGATCGCCGCCGCGTTCGTCGCGGTCGGCTCGGAGTGGGGCCCGCGGGTCCTGCCGTCCTTCGGCTGGTTCGAGGGTTCCCGCCGCTCCGGTTCCTCCCTGTACGAACTGCCCGGCGGCCGCGCCGTGCTGTCCGGCGGCGTCTGGAACGCCCCGGAACTGGATGTGGCCTACAACAGCAAGACCCCGCTGCCCCGCCTGTACGCGGGCGCCCCCGAATGGGTGGCGAACCCGGTGCTGAACACGCGTGCGGGCGGCGGCCTGCTGAGCTTCTGCTACTGGTGGGAGCGCGGTCGCTGGTACCGCGGCGAATCCCCGTCGGCGGCCGATGTCGCGGTCGCGGTGCCCGGCATCTGGACCGCCGGCACCGTCGCCGACGTGATCTGCGACCTGATCACCGAGCATCCCTCCGAGGAATTGCGTTCGGCTGTCACGAGTTTCGTCGATGCCGCGCAGCGCCGCGATGTCACTCACGCCCAGCTGTACGAAGTCTTCGGCGACGCGGCCGATCTGGACGCCGTGCACTACCAGCTGGCGCTGGCGGGTGTGGCGCGGCTGGGCCCGGAACCGATTCCGCGGTCCGAGGCCTTGGAGATCGTGCGCCACCACCTCGCCACCGAGGGCATCGACCCCGCCGCCTTCCCGGCGGATCGCCAACGCGCGGAACGGCTTACGGTCGGCTGGCTGGTGTACGTTCCGGTGGAGCCGGAGGAGGTCGTGCTGGATCGGGCGCTCTTCTATGTCGCCGATGACGGTGTGGTGGAGGCGGCTACCTCCAGCACCCCGCCGTCGGTCTATCTGTCCGGTTTCGAACAGCGTTTCCGCCAACGGCATTCGTAGTGGGATCGCGGCCGACGAGTGGAGTATGGGTGCGGTCGGGCCTTATCGTCGGAGTTGTTGCGCGAGATAGGAGTGGGATGTGAGCGAGAACGGCAGGAATCCCTGGACCGGGCTGGCGCAGCAGGCGCACACGGGCAATCTCGAGCTGAAACCGGGAGCCGCGCGCGAGGGCGCGAGGCTGGCCGCCATCGCGGCGAACGCGCTGACCTTCGCCAAGGGTTATCAGGACATTCTCACCACGCACAGGGGCTTCAGCGACAACGAGCATCTGTTTCAGATCCTGATTCTGAAGAAGCGTTTCAACGAGCAGGGCCTGGCCCTCGGGCCGATCCTGGACCACTACATCGAGCTGGTGAACGGCATGGCCGACACCATGATTCAGGCCGACCAGACCTACGACGCGGCCGAAGTGGATTCCAAGACCATGTTCGACCAGTTGAAGAAGGCGAACTCCAAGGACAGCGATTCGGCCGAACCGGCCCTGGACCACGGCAAGATCTTCGACCTCGGCGGCGACTCCGCGCCGCGCATCGACGAGCACGCGAAGGGCAATGAGGGCCTGTACAAGGTCGCCCACGAGCCGGGACACTACGAACTGATCGATCCGGAGAACCCCTACGCGCACCATGACCTCGACTGGTTCTACGAGGCGGGCGCGGGCATGGACCCGCAAACCGTGGCGAATTTCAGCGCCACCTGGGACAAGGTCGCCAGAAGGGTCGACGAGAGCTTCGGCGACCTGACCAAGCAGCTCACCAAGATGGTGGACGACAAAGACTGGTCCAGTGCGGGCGCGCACAGCGCGGTCACCGCCGCCAACACGTTCAAGAAGCAGGCGACCGACCTCACCGACGACCTGCGTTCGATGGCGGAGAACCTGAGATTGGTGTCGGGCTGGCTGGAGAACACCAAGGTCATGATGCCCCGCAACAAGCCGACCGACTTCGATTACGACCACTACCAGCGCATGGAGAACATGATCAAGGCCGCGCAGCTGGCCTTTCAGCACTGGTATGTGCCTGGCCTGACCGGCGCGAGTCAGGCCGTCCCGCGGCTGACCGATCCGACCGCCGCCACGCCCCACCTCGACGGCCCGGGCGGGCGGTCGAACAATGGCGACGGTCGTGGCGGCGGTCACGGCGGCGGGCAGCACCGTCCCGGTGGCGCCGGCGGCCCGAATTCCGGCAACACGCCGAACCACAAGGCAAACCTGAACGGAACAAAGCCCGACGGCACCAACCCGAACGGCACGAATCCCAACGGCACCAACCCGAATGGGACCCACCCGAACGGCACCAACCCCGATAAGACCAATCCGCAAGGGAATCCCTCCGGCACCGACCCGAATTCGAGCACCGGCCAGTCCAGCCAGGGCATGTCGCAGCTGTCGAGCGCGTTGCAGCAGGGCATGCAGGGCCTCACCGGCCTGCAGAGCACCGCACAGCAGAAGAAGCAACAGCAGGACCTGAAGGACAAGCTGAAGGACTCCCCGCTGGCCGGTCTGCCCAACCTCGAGGACCTGAAGAAGGGCCTGGGTGGTGGCGGAGGCGGTGGTGGTGGGGGTGGCGCCGCACCGAAGCCGATGCTCGAGAACGCGCGGCTGTTCCCGCGCGCCGCGCTGGCGGAGACGGCCGAGGCCAGTGCCACCGGTGTGGGCCGCGCGGGCGTCGCGGCGGGTTCCACCGGTATGGGCGGTATGGGCGGCGGTGGCGGTATGGGCCCGATGGGTCACGGCGCCGGCGGCCACGGTCAGGGCGGTAAGGACCACAAGCGGCCCGACTTCCTGGATTCCTCCGAGTATCTGGACGAGGCGATGGGCACCGCGCCGGTGGTGGCCAAGCCGGTGGTCGAGGGCTGACGGTGCGATCCTGGTCTTTCACCGATCTGGAGTTCCTGGTGCTGTGGGAGGAGCTCGGCGAGGAGCATCTGCCCCAGCCGATGTTCTTCACCAGCCGCGCACCGTTGTGGAGTGCGTTCCAGGACAGCAAGACTCAGGCCCGCGAGAGCCTGCGTGCCCGCCACGACCCGGAGCTGGCCGAGGTGCTGCGCGCGCTGCACACCCCGGACGTGCGGGTCGAGCTGCGCGGCTGGGAGCTGGGCGACCGGGCCGTGCCGGAGTCCAGCCTCCGCGTGCTGGGGGTGCGTTCGGGCGACGCCGGCTACCTGCTCGTGCAGCGGCCCGGCGAAACCACCGGCCCTGCCTCGGGATTCACCATCACCGAGTTCTGGGCCAACGAGCTGGCCGAACAGGTGGTGGGCCTGCTGCCGGCGACGCCGCCGGGGCGTGGCGGTGATCGCGTGCTCGCCGAGGCCGAGGACGTGGTGGACACCGACTACGGTTTCGGCCTTTCCCCGGCGCACGAGACGCTCGATGGCGGCGTGGTGGACCGCGCCGCAGAGTTCCTGGCGATCACCGCCTCGACCGCGGGCACCATCGATGTGGTGCAAGGCCGTTCGCGTTTCGGGCCGCGCGGCATCACCCGGCATCATCTCCAATGGCGCGATCTCGTCGACGACGGCCGCTATCTGATCACCGCGGATCAGCCGCCGGTGGCGGTGGCCGCCGATCACCGCCGCGTGGTCGCCGAGGTGAATACCCGTATCGCCGAAGTGGTCCTGGCGGTCGCTGACGAATGGGAGACCAACCGATGACCACCGACGAGTTCCCGAGCGAGTTCACACTGTCCTCGCGCACCGGCGCGATCGTGGTCACCACCACCGAACAGGGCCTGCCCCGGGCGATTTCGGTGGAGCGTGACCGGCTGCGCCAGGATCCGGAGCTGCTGGCGGCCGAGATCCTGCGGCTGTGCAGGCAGTCCGCCGCCCGCGCGGGTGTCGAGCGGCGGGCCCAGTTGCGGGCCGCCGGATTGTCTCCGGAGCTGCTGGCGCTGACCGGGCTGCCGACCGCCGACGACGTGACCCGCCAGGAGTATGTCGAGGAGCAGGATTACGAGACCGAGCCCGAGACCTGGCTGCGCCCGATCTGAGCCTCCTATCGGCGGGCCGATGAAATATACAGTGCGGCAACTTGATCCGCCACGCCGACGATCACCTGTGGAATACCCTGTGTTCACCGGGCTGTTGGCCAGTTAGTGAACTCTTCGTTATGCCGGGCGATTCACCGCTCTGTATAGTTCGATCCGAAATGATCTTCCTGATGGGGGTCTCATGAGCCATCTCGTTGCCACTCCGGACGCGATTCGCGCTTACGGCGATGCTTCGGCCGCCATGGCCACCGCGGTGGCGGGCGCCGCCGCGGTCGACCAGGTCGCCACGGTCACCGCCCTGGTACCGGTTTTCGGCCTCATCGGCCAGGACTTCCTGCTGAGTTACGCGGGCGCGCAGGGCAATCATCTGTCGTCGGTGGCGGAGCTGGCGGCCGTGCACGCCGGGACCGCGGTCACCGCGCACGAGGCCGCGGCGTCCTACGAGGCCGTCGACGACGCCGCGGGCGTCGACTTCCTGTCGCTATCGCGGGACCTGTGACTACGCCCTTCGACCAGGGTTCGACGGGAGCCGCGCAGGCCGCTCCCACGGTGGCGAGCGGGCAGTCGGTGGCGGATGCCCTGCGCGACACCGCTTTCGCGCCGCTGCTGGACTCGCCGGTCGCCGAGGTGCTGTCGACGCTGGGATTGCCCGCGCTGCCGCAGATTCCGGCACTGCCCCCGATGCCGGACATGCCGCCGCTGCCGACCCTGGACCTGACCGCCCTCACCAAGCCGCTCACCGATCTGGCCTCCGCGTTCGGCACCGGACAGCTGGGTCAGGGCCTGGACGCGTCGCAGATGCTCTCGGGCGTCTCCTCGGCGCTGCAGCAGGTGATGTCGATCGCGCAATCGGTGGCGTCGCTGGCCAACTCGAATTCCTGGCAGGGCTCGGGCGCGACCGGTGCCGCCGAGAAGGGCACGGCCGCGCAGACCAACGCCCTGGAGCTGGAAACCCAGAACGGACATCAGAAGACCGTCATGGCCGGCGCGGCGAGCTCGGTGGCCGTCGGCGGCGCGATGATGTCGGCCATCATCACCAAGTTCGTCACCGGCGTCACCGTGGCCGCACCGTTCATCGGCACCCCGCCGGGACAGGCGTTCCTGCTGTCGCTGGCGAGTGAGACCGCCGCCGAGGCCACCGCGGTGGTGGCCAAGACCCGCACCGAGATGACCGTGCACAGCGCGAACATGACCACGGCCGGGCACAAGGTGAAGGTCACCGACGCGCCGAAGGGTGTGGATTCGCTCTCGCAGGTCACTCAGCTGCTGAGTGCGATCGCGCCGTTGAGCAGTGTCGCCGGCCAGGGCGCGCAGACCCTGCAGCAGCTGCAGTCGATCAGTCAGCCCTCGACGGTGGAGCCGGTCCCGGAGACCGAACCCAAGGCCGCGCAGCCGGGTCCGGGCGGACTCGGTGGCGGCGGCGGGTTCATGCCGATCGGCGGCCTGGGCGGCGGCGCGGGCGGGATGACGTGCACGGCAACGGACTCCGGCC
>NZ_JBSGCY010000192.1:0-9911 GCF_053602115.1 Nocardia sp. NPDC004582
CCAAGTCGGGGGCGCCGGGTTCGGCGGCGCCGCCGGGCGCCGCGGGGGTCGCGGGCGGGGTCCTGGCGGTGAGCAGGTTGGAGCGGCCGTCGGCCGGGGCGACCGCGTTGTCGGCGAGCACGGTGGTGGTGAAGCCGTGGTGCGCGAAGAGCGCGGCGCCCTCGTTGTCCACGGTGCCCGCGTCCGGAATGGCCACGCCGCGCACCGATTTCACTCCGAGCACGGAGTCGACGAGGTCGGCGGGCGCGTTGAGCGCCCGGTCGGCGAGTGTGACGTCCCCGGCCGCGGCCAGCGCGTTGGGGTCGACCTGCGCGAACGGCAGTGCGGTCACACACATTCCGGGCGCGAGGGTGCGCAGTCGTTCCAGCCACGCCTTGGCGGCCCGGCCGCCGCTGCCGGACCGGGTGGTGCCTTCGGGGTCGGAGGGGCTGGCCAGTACCCGGTAGTCCTTGGTCATGTCGGACACGGTGATGAGCAGGTCCGGGTCGACGGCCAGGCAGACCGCGTTGATCAGGGTGCGGTCGCGGGTGCTGTCGGGTTTGACGATGCTCTCCAGGGCCGAGAGCAGCTGGTCGAGCCGTCCGCCCTGGGCCAGTGAGGCGGCGAGGTCGTCATCGGTGAGCAGGGCTTGGGCGTCGGGTGCGCCGGGCTGTCCGGCGACCAGACGGGGCCGGTCGGCCAGCGGCCACAGCAGGGTGGTGGCCACCGGCGGGGCGTCGACGCCGGGCTGGCCGGGCGCGTGTTTGGGGTCGGCGCCGCCGGGCACGCCGAGCACGGGCAGCAGGAAGCGGGCGTCGTCGAGGCGGGCCTGGCCGCCGTAGGCGGGTTGCCCGTTCACATTGAGCAGCAGCGGGTAGACGCCCGGCGCGTCGATGTTCAGCGACGAGATGCCGCTGGGCAGCTCGGTTCCGGAGTGCAGGGCGACGGTGACGCTGAACTGTTTGCGCTGTCCGGCGGTCAATCGATCTGCGACATCCTGGAATTCGCCGGTGACGTCGTAACTGGCCTGATCCAGGCGCAGCGTGGTGCGCAGCGCGCTGGGGTTGGTGACGGCCGCGCCGCGCTGGATGCGGACGCTGACGTCGTCGACCGGCCGGTCACCGATATTGGTCACGGTGCCCGACACCACGAAGTAGGGGTCGCTGCCGGCCGTGATGGCGGTCGGCGTCACCGAATCCAGTGACAGTTTCAGGAATTTGGGTCCACTGTTCTGTCCGCTACCGCTGCCGGTGGGTTCGGCGGCGGCAATGGGCGTGTCGATTCCCGGGCCGATTCCCAGTGACGTGAGCACCGCCAGCATTACCGCGACGAGTGAGAGCAGCGTGCGCCGCGATCCCGCACGCGTCATTGTCTGCCGTTCTCCATCCGGTCGATCAGCCGATTGGCGACCTCGGCCAGCCTGCGTTCGTCAGCGTAGGCGAGCCGGGAGTCCAGTTCGCTCAAGGGAACCCAGGCCACCTTGGTGACCTCGACGTCGGCGTCGGAGAGTTCACCGCCTAGTGAACGCATCAGGTAATGGTGCACGGTCTTGTGTACCCGCCGGCCCTCGGTGACGAACCAGTAGTCGATACTGCCGAGTTCGGCGACCACGGTGCCGTGGATGCCGGTCTCCTCCTGGACTTCCCGGATGGCGGTCTGCTCGGAGGTCTCGCCTTCTTCGATGTGTCCCTTGGGCAGGGACCAGAGCAGGCGTCCACGCCGGTCGGTGCGCCCGATGAGGGCGGCGCAGCGCTTCTCGCTGGGGCCGTCGAGGCCGTCCACCACGAGTCCGCCCGCGGAGGTTTCGCGGACGGTGCGCATGCGCGGTTTCGGCGCGCCGGTGGCTTTCGCCGCATTACCGGCCGAACCACGCCGCCGGGGCTGGCGGCGTCGACTGTTCGCACGATCGGCCGGGGACACTGCGTCAGTCTATAGGGGCGGGCGGCGCTGCCCGCCCCAGCGCGGTGGCTCCTATATATACGGAGCTCTCATAGCAGGTAGACACCGGTCGTGACACGGCACGCCGGATGCCGCCGCCGGGTGGCGGGACACTATTCGGGGATTGCGCCCACGTGCGACTAAGCTGCGTCTTCGTGGTTTCGCCGAAGTCCGAGGATGTCGCTGTCGAGGATCGCCGTACTCGTTTGCTGGCGGCGGCCGCGATAACTCTCGGCCGGCTCTCCGATGTGCTGACTCCGCTGGGCGAGCTGTTCGCCGCGCACGGCCATCAGCTGTATCTGGTCGGCGGCAGCGTCCGCGACGCGGTGCTCGGCCGGCTGGGCACGGATCTGGATTTCACCACCGACGCCCGCCCCGAGGTGGTGCAGGGGCTGATGCGCGGCTGGGCCGATCACCTGTGGGATACCGGCGGTCTGGCCTTCGGCACGGTGAGCGCGGCCAAGGACGGCCAGCAGTTGGAGATCACCACGTTCCGCAGTGACGCCTACGATCGGGTCTCCCGCAATCCGGAGGTCACCTTCGGCGACACCCTCGAGGGTGATCTGGTCCGCCGTGACTTCACGGTGAACGCCATGGCGGTGCGGATCGGCGCGCTGGGCGAGCTGGAGTTCGTGGACCCGCTGGGTGGTGTCGAGGCGCTGCTGGCCGGGGTCCTGGATACGCCTGCGCTGCCGCAGGATTCGTTCGCCGACGACCCGCTGCGCATGCTGCGCGGCGCGCGTTTCGTCTCGCAGCTGGGTTTCGAGCTGGCCCCGCGGGTGCGGGCGGCGATCGTGGAGATGGCTCCCGAGATCGACCGCATCACCGCCGAGCGGGTGCGCACCGAGCTGGACAAGCTGATCGGCGGCGAGTACCCGACCGACGGTATCGACATCATGGTGGAGACCGGTCTGGCCGAGCGGGTGCTGCCCGAGGTTCCGGCCATGCAGCTGGAGATCGACGAGCACCACCAGCACAAGGACGTCTACCAGCATTCGCTGACGGTGCTGCGCCAGGCCATCGACCAGGAGGAGGGCGATCCGGACCTGGTGCTGCGTTGGGCCGCCCTGCTGCACGACATCGGCAAGCCGCCGACCAAGCGCAATGAGCCCGGCGGCGGCGTCAGCTTCCATCACCACGAGGTGGTGGGCGCGAAGATGGTGCGAAAGCGCCTGCGCGCCTTGAAGTATCCCAAGCAGTTCACCGAGGACGTGGCGCGGCTGGTGTACCTGCACCTGCGGTTCCACGGCTACGGCAAGGGCCAGTGGACCGATTCGGCGGTGCGCCGCTACGTGACCGACGGCGGCGAGCTGCTCCCCCGCCTGCACAAGCTGGTGCGCGCCGACTGCACCACCCGCAACAAGCGCCGGGCCGCCGCGCTGCGCTCCACCTACGACGGGCTGGAGACCCGTATCGCGGCGCTGGCCGAGCAGGAGGATCTGGCGCGGGTGCGGCCGGATCTGGACGGCAACGCGATCATGGAGCTGCTGGATCTGAAGCCGGGCCCGGATGTCGGCAAGGCGTGGCGTTTCCTGAAGGAATTGCGCCTGGACCGCGGCCCGATGACCCGCGACGAGGCGGAAGCCGCGCTGCTCGAATGGTGGCCGACGCAACAGGTCTGAGAGTTGGGTTCGCTCAGAAGATGATCAGCGTCGTCCCCGCCACGATGGCCGATCGGATCTGCGCGAGATCGAACGATCCGGTGATGCCCGGCAGATCGATCCGGAAGAACACATGCTCGCCGACCAGTTCGGCCCGGCTGATTCGCGCCTGACTGGGCAGCCCGGTCAGCGGAATCGGGTTGAGTGTGGTGAATCGCTTGGGCGCGCGCACTTTTCGCCAGTGCGCGCGGTGCACGGTGATCGACAGGACGTTGTCGGTGACCTCGGCCGCGGCCAGCGCCCGGATTCGGCGCCGCCGGTGCCGGGCCAGGATCAGTCCGTCGGCGGCGGGTTCGAGTTCCCAGTCGGGCTGCCAGCTGTTGATCCATTCCAGCAGTGCCGCAAGGGTTATCACGCCGGTGAGGTCGAGCTGTGAGGTCCGGACCTTGGTCGGGACGCCGGGGATGAGCCGCAGCCCGTGGGCGATGACGGTCAGTTCCTCGATCGGATGGGTGTTCCAGAGCAGTCCGGTGAGCACGGTCTTGGCTTGGAAGTGCGCGCCGCGCCGCCGCACCTTGAGGGTGTGCAGGGTGGCTCGCATATCGCTGCCGAGCAGGGTGGCGCTGACCTCCTGGCCGCCGAACTGGCTGAGGATGCCTTCGGACAGCAGGGTCATGAGGACGTCGGGCATCAGCGCGGTGACGGTTCCGGACCCGAAGTCGGCGGCCGGTTCGAGCCAGGCGCTGGTGAAGCTCGTCCACTGCTCCACCCAGACCTGGTCGAACAAGCGTCTTCCGAGGTCCATGCCCAGGTCCACCGCGCGCAGGGGCGACCAGGCCTTCGGATCGAAATACGTGGCCATGATTGCTTCGAGCGTACTGGCCACCGGTGACGACGCCAGCGGCGTGAAGGTGAACAGGAACACTCCGAGACCTCTTGTCATCCGTACTTGCGGATGGATTGGATTGATATCTCCGTAGTTGCGGCTATATCCTGCCTGTCATGCCCGAAATACGGATTCGTGACGCCGCGCAGCTGCTCGGCGTCAGCGACGACACGGTGCGCCGCTGGATCGACGGCGGCGTGTTGTCCGGCCGCAAGGACGAGTCCGGTCGCCTGGTGGTGGACGGCGGCGAGCTCGCGGAACTGGCCGTCGAGCAGGCCCGCACGCCGCAGACCCGGATGGGTAGCGCCAGTTCGGCGCGCAATCGGTTTCCGGGACTGGTCACCAGGGTGGTGGCCGATACCGTGATGGCACAGGTGGAGATGCAATGCGGACCGTTCACAGTGGTGTCGTTGATGAGCAGCGAGTCGGTGCGCGAGCTGGGGCTGCAGCCCGGCAGCGTGGCGTGGGCGAGCGTCAAGGCGACCACCGTCGTGGTGGAGACGGCGACGGAAGCCGGTGGCGCGGCCTAGGTTTCAAGTCCGGTGCGGCCTTGTCCGCGACCGCTGTCCTGGGCGCGGGCCTGCTCGCGGGGTGCGGGTCCACGTCGGAGGGCGCCGAGACCAAGACCGTCACGGTGTTCGCGGCCGCGTCGCTGAAGCAGGTGTTCACCCAGTTGGGCACCCAGTACGAGGCCGCGCACCCGGGGACGAAGGTGACGTTCTCCTTCGCCGGTTCCTCGGATCTGGTGGCGCAGTTGAACCAGGGCGCGCCCGCCGACGTCTTCGCCTCCGCGGACCAGAACAATATGGACAAGGCGGTGAAGGGCGGCCGGATCACCGACAAGCCGCGGACTTTCGCCACCAATGTGCTGACCATCGTGACGCCGCCCGGTAATCCGGCGCACGTCAACTCGCTGGCCGACCTGTCGCACGCGGGTCTGCGGCTGGTGGTGTGCGCGCCGCAGGTGCCGTGCGGTTCGGCCACCAAGAAGGTGACCTCCGATGCCGGAGTGGCGGTCTCGCCGGTGAGCGAGGAATCCTCGGTGACCGATGTGCTGGCCAAGGTGACCTCGGGTCAGGCCGACGCCGGGCTGGTCTACGTCACCGACGCGGCGGGCGCGGGCGCCAAGGTCACCACCGTGAACTTCCCGGAATCCGCGAAGGCCGTGAACACCTACCCGATCGCGACGGTGGCGGATTCCAAGAACGCGGCCGCGGCGTCGGACTTCGTCGCCCTGGTCACCGGACCGGACGGTCGGAAGGCGTTGCAGCAGGCCGGTTTCGGGCAGCCGTGATGCGTCCCCCGGTCTGGTTGCTGCTGCCGGCCGCCATCGGCTTCGTGCTGGTGGCCGGTCCGCTGGTGGCGCTGACCGGGGCGGTGGACTGGTCGCATTTCCTGGGCCTGATCACCTCCGAGTCCTCGCGGGTGGCGCTGGAGTTGAGCCTGCGCACCTCGCTGGCCGCCGCCGCGTTGTGCGTCCTGCTGGGCGTGCCCATGGCGGCGGTGCTGGCCCGGGTCCGGTGGCGCGCGATGCCGGTGCTGCGGGCGCTGGTGTTGCTGCCCTTGGTATTACCGCCGGTGGTGGGCGGTCTGGCGCTGTTGTCTCTGTTCGGCCGCCACGGCCTGGTGGGCCGCGAATTGGAGTCGCTCGGCATCCGGATCGCGTTCAGCACGACCGCGGTGGTGCTGGCGCAGACCTTCGTCGCCCTGCCGTTCCTGGTGATCACGCTGGAGGGCGCGATGCGCACCGCGGGTGATCGTTTCGAGCGGATCGCGGCGACCCTGGGGGCGCGGCCGTCGGTGGTGTGGTGGCGGGTGACGGTGCCGCTGCTGCGCCCGGCCCTGGTGTCGGGCACGGTGCTGGCGTTCGCGCGGGCGCTGGGCGAGTTCGGCGCGACCCTCACCTTCGCGGGCAGTCTGCAGGGCCGGACCCGCACCCTGCCGTTGGAGATCTATCTGCAACGTGAGTCCGATCCGGATGCCGCGGTGGCGCTTTCGCTGCTGCTGGTGCTGGTGGCGGCGGTAATCGTGCTGGTCGCGTACCGGCGAACGCTAACGTGACCACCATGTCGCCGATCTTCGCCTCCCGTGCCGAGCGCATCGTCGATGCGCTGCTGACCGCCGATCCGCACCTGGCCGCCGAGGTCGGTGATCATCGCGCCGACGACCGGCTGCCGGATCTGTCGCCGGGAGCGGTGGCCGAGCGGGTCGCCATGCTGCGCGAGGCCTCGCACACGCTGGCCGAGGTGGATCCCGACGACCTGGCGCCGGAGGACGGCGTCGATCTGGCGCTGCTGCAGCAGCGGGTCGACGGCCTGCTCTTCGAGCTCACCGAGATCCGCGAGCACGAGTGGAATCCGCTGGTGCACAATCCCGGTCCGCTGCTGCATCATGTGATCGCCCGCCCGTTCGCGCCCGCGGAGGTCCGGCTCGAGGCGCTGCGCGCCCGGCTCGAGGCGCTGCCGGACGCCTTGGCCACGGCTCGCACGCTGCTCGGTGAGATGCCGGGTGTCCATGTCGGGACGGCGATCGGCCAGTTCGACGGGGTGGCCGCGCTGGTGCGCGATCAGGTGCCGGCGCTGGCGGCCGAGGCGCCCGGGTTCGTCATCGAGCCCGCCGCCACCGACGCGGTGTCGGCGGTGAAGGAGTTCACCTCCTGGCTGGCCGCTCGCCTGGACGGCGCGGACCGTGACCCGCGCCTGGGCCGTCGGCTGTGGGAGGCCAAGCTCTGGCACACCCTCGACACCGAACTGGGCTCGCGGGAGATCCTGGACCGCGCCCACCGTCATCTCGAGCGGCTGACCGGCGAGATCCGTGCGGCGGCGGGCGAACTGCTCGGCGTCGCGAATCCCGACGACGACACCGTGCGCCGGGCGCTGGATCAGGTGTCGGCCGAGCGCCCGTCGAATGACACGGTGGTGGGCGCGGCCACCGCCGCGCTGGCCGAGGCCACCGCCTTCGTCCGGGAGCACGACCTGGCCTCGCTGGTCGAGGACCCGCTGGTGATCCAGGAGATGCCGGAATTCGCGCGCGGGGTGGCCGTGGCCTACTGCGATTCGGTGGGTCCGCTCGAAACCGCCGAGCTCCCCACCGTTTTCGCCATCGCCCCGACCCCGGCGGACTGGTCGGCCGAGCGGGCGGCGTCGTTCTACCGCGAATACAACGACCACATGATGCGCAATCTGACCGTGCACGAGGCGATGCCCGGTCACTATCTCCAGTTGGCGCGGGCCCGCCGTTTCCGCGGTTCGACCGCGGTCCGCGCCTTGTGCGCGAGCGGCACGTTCATCGAGGGCTGGGCCGTCTACGCCGAGCAGCTCATGGCCGACACCGGTTTCGGCGGGCTGCCGGTCCGGTTGCAGCAGTTGAAGTCCCATCTGCGCATGACCATCAACGCCATCCTGGACCAGTCCGTGCACTGCGACGGCATGACCGAGTCCGAGGCGATGCGCCTGATGCTCGACCGCGGCTTCCAGGAGGAGGGCGAGGCCGCCGGCAAATGGCGTCGCACCCTGCTCACCTCCACCCAGCTCTCCACCTATTTCGTCGGCTACACCGAGGTGGCCGCCCTGGCCGCCGCACGTCCCGCTACGACCGCCCCGCGGGACTGGCACGACGCGCTGCTCGCCCACGGCTCCCCCGCGCCCCGCCATCTGGGCACCCTGCTGGGCGGGCTGACGCCGTGATCGGGCTCGAGGTGTCCGTCCGGCTGCACGATCGGGATGTCCAGGTGGCCGTGGAGGTTCCGGCCGGTGCGGTGCTGGCGGTCCTCGGCCCCAATGGCGCGGGCAAGTCGAGTCTGCTGGATGTGGTTGCGGGCCTGGCCGTTCCGGATGATGGGTATGTCCGGCTCGACGGGCGGGCGCTGACCGATACCTCGACCCGCGTCGCGGTGCCGCCGCATCACCGGGGCGTATCCCTGTTGGCGCAGGACGCGCTGCTGTTCCCGCATCTGTCGGTGGAGGCGAATGTCGCGTTCGGCCCCCGCAGCCGGGGCATGCGCGGGAAGGCCGCGGTGGCGCTGGCGCGGGAATGGTTGCGGGCGGTCGAGGCGGCGGAGCTCGCGGACCGTTCGCCCGATTCCCTGTCGGGCGGTCAGGCGCAGCGAGTCGCGCTGGCCCGGGCGCTGGCCGTGCATCCACGGGTGCTGCTGCTCGACGAGCCCATGGCCGCTTTGGATGTGACCGCCGCCCCGGCCATGCGGGCCTTGCTGCGCAAGGTGTTACGCCCGCACGGTGAGGACGCGGCCTTCGCCGATGCGCGTCCCACGGCCACGATGCTGGTGACCCACGACATCATCGACGCGGTGACCCTGGCCGATCGGGTCGTGGTGATCGAATCCGGCCGGGTCATCGAATCCGGTTCCGTCACCGAGGTGCTCGCCCGCCCGCGCAGCCGTTTCGCGGCCCGGATCGCCGGGGTGAATCTGATTCTCGGTACGGCGCTGCGCGGCGAGAGCGCCGGTCTGGGCGCCGTGACGGACGGCGTCACCGAGGTTTTCGGCCGGGCGCAGGACGAGTGGACGCCCGGTGGCGACGCCGCGGCGGTGTTCTCGCCGGCCGCGGTGGCGGTGCATCTGGACCATCCGGAGGGCAGTCCCCGCAATGTGTTCCGGGTGCGAGTGTCCGAGTTGGAGGATCGCGGCGGGATCGTGCGGGTGCGCGCGGTGGACGGCCCGGGGGCGGCCGCGGGCCTGGCAGCGGATCTGACTCCGGCCGCGGTGGCCCGGCTGGGCGTGGCCCCCGGCATGGAGGTGTATTTCGCGGTGAAGGCGACCGAAGTGGACGTATACGCGTATTGACGTCCGGAGCGACCGCCGGAAGCCCTCGCACGACGCTGTGATCCATGACACAGTTTCTGTCGTGACATTCTTGTCGCCGGATGCGGGCGCGCCCACAATCGGATCACGACGACAGCGGGAGGACGTGGATGACGCTGGATCTGAACAGCGACCTCGGCGAGGGTTTCGGCGACTGGGCCATGGGCGATGACGCCGCCATGCTGGACGTGGTCACCAGCGCGAACATCGCCTGCGGCTTCCACGCGGGCGATCCGGCCATCATGCGCCGCACCTGCGCCCTGGCCGTCGAGAAGGGCGTCCGGATCGGCGCGCACGTGGGCCATCGCGATCTGGCCGGATTCGGCCGCCGCGCCATCGCCGTCACCCCGGCCGAGCTGCGGGACGAGACGCTGTATCAGATCGGCGCGCTGGCGGGTTTCGCCGCCGCGGCCGGGGACCGGGTCCGCTACGTGAAACCCCATGGCGCGCTGTATCACCAGGCCGGCGCCGACCGGTCGCTGGCCGACGCGATCGTCGCGGCGCTCCGGGATTTCGACCCTGATCTGGCCCTGCTGGGCCCGGCGGGCACGGAACTCGAGCAGGCGGCCGGGGCCGCCGGAACTCCCTTCGTCGGTGAGGGTTTCGCCGATCGCGCGTACACGCCGGAGGGTTTGCTCGCCCCGCGCGGGCTGCCCGGCGCCGTGCTCGGCGCGGACGCGGCGGTGCC
>NZ_JBSGCY010000193.1:0-9738 GCF_053602115.1 Nocardia sp. NPDC004582
GCGCCTGCTGCGCCGCGGCAGCGCCCGGGGCGCGCTCACCGCCAGCCTGCTCGGCAGCATCCGCGGCGCCCGCAGCGAAGGCGAATACGAGCGCTTCCTGCAATCGGCCATGTACGACTGGGCCGGGGTGCCCGAAGCCGATCTGATCGACCTCGGGCGGCAGGTGTTCGCGCGCAACGTGTACGGGCACCTCTACCCCGAGGCCTGGCGGCTGGTCCGCGAACACGAGGCCGCCGGTCACACCCTGGTCCTGATCAGCTCGATCAGCCGCTACCAGGTGGAGCCCGTCGCCGCCGAACTCGGCATCCCGCACGTGCTGTGCACCGCCATGGCCGTCCAGGACGGCGTGCTCACCGGGCACGTCGAAGGAAAGACGCTGTGGCGCAACGGCAAAGCCGACGCCGTACGCCGCTTCGCCATCGCCCACGACATCGACCTCACCCGGAGCTGGGCCTACGCCGACAGTGCCGCCGACCTGCCGCTGCTCCAAGCCGCCGGGCATCCGGTGGCCGTCAACCCCGACCCGCGCGTCGTGCTCGAGGCCGCCGAGCAGGAGTGGCCGGTCCTGCACTTCCGGCCCCGGCAGGCCCCCAAGCCCAGCGACTACGCCCGCACCCTGGCCGGATTCACCGGTCTGCTGGGCGGGGCGCTGTTCGGGGTGGCGGCCAAGGCGCACACCAAACAGCGCCGCCAGATGGCGGATTCGATGATGACCCACGCCGCCGACTCGACGCTGCGCGGCACCCGGGTGCGGGTGCGGGTGACCGGCGCGGAGTACGCCCGCGCGCCGCGACCGGCGGTGTTCATCTTCAACCACCAGAGCCAATTCGACATCGTGGTGCTGGCCGAGGTGCTGGGCGCCGGATTCACCGGCGTCGCCAAACGCGAGATCACCAAGAACCCGGTCTTCGGGCCGCTGATGCGATTCGTGGAGGTCACCTTCATCGATCGCGCCGACACCAAGGCCGCCAAGGCCGCCCTGGAGCCGGTGGTCGACACCCTGCGCGGCGGACTGTCGGTGGTGATCGCCCCCGAGGGCACCCGCTCCCTGACCCCGCGCGTCGGCCCGTTCAAGAAGGGCGCGTTCCACATCGCCAGGCAGGCGGGCGTGCCGATCATCCCCGTGGTGATCCGCAATGCCGGGGAGATCGCCTGGCGCAACTCCGCGATCGTCCGCAAGGGCGTGGTGGACGTGGCCGTCCTACCGCCGATCGACGTCAGCGGCTGGGACCCGGCCCGCCTGGATACGGAAGTGGAGCAGGTCCGACAGTTGTTCGTCGACACCCTGCTCCACTGGCCCGGCGATAAGTCCTAGCGCCGGAGAGTTCTAGACGGCCCGCCCGAACAGCAGCTTCCACGGCATGGCCGCGGACTCGAGCTGCACCTTGAGGCTCATCTTCGAGGCGCCCTTGGTGCGCTCCTCGAAACGGATCGGCACCTCCGCGATCGAGATGCCCTTCTTGACCGTGCGGTAGTTCATCTCGACCTGGAACGAGTAACCGTTCGACTTGATCGAGGCCACGTCGATGGCGCGCAGCGTGTCCGCCTTCCACGCCTTGAACCCGGCCGTGGCGTCCTTCACGCCCAGACGCAGGATCAGGTTGACGTAGAAGTTGGCCCAGGCGGAGAGCGCCTTGCGGTACCACTTCCACTCCTCGGCGGTGGAACCGCCGGGAACGTACCGGGATCCGAGCACCACGCCGGCGTCGGTGGTCTTCAGCTTGTCCAGCATGGCGGGAATGACCTCGGCCGGGTGCGACAGGTCGGCGTCCATCTGGATCACCACGTCCGCGCCCTCGTCGAGCGCCTTGGTGATGCCGGCGATGTAGGCGCGGCCCAGGCCGTCCTTCTCCGTCCGGTGCAGCACGCTCACCACGTTCGGCAGATCGGCGGCCAGCTTGTCCGCGACCTCGCCGGTGCCGTCCGGTGAATTGTCGTCCACCACCAGCACATGCAGGTCCTCCACCGGCAGTGCGGTCAGCCGCTCCACCGCAACGGGCAGGTTCTCCCGCTCGTTGTAGGTCGGCACCACCACGGTGACCTTCAAGGTACGCCCTCCCGATCGGTCGTCTTCTCGCTACGAAACCGTACCTGGTCCGCCCGAGCGCCTCGTGATCGCACCGTGTAGGCGCGTCACCCCCGTCGCCCGAACGTCAGTCGTCCTCTTGGTCGGCACGCCGATTTCGTTCTCGCACAATATCCAACGCCCGCTCGGCTGTCGCCCGATCCGGATAGGGGCCCATCCGATCCCCGACCCAGCAGGTCTTTCCCTGCTCCGCCTTCTGATGGGAGATGCAGTAATACCACTGGTTGTCCTCAGCCATACCAGCCAGCATTCCACCAAGATCAGGGCTGAAGGTGAGAACACGCGAAGAACCCCCGGAACGCCGGAAGCCCCCGTCCGATGGACGGGGGCTTCCAGAGCTGGTGGCCAGAGCCGGGATTGAACCGGCGACCTTCCGCTTTTCAGGCGGACGCTCGTACCAACTGAGCTACCTGGCCGAGAGGCACCCGATTCGAATGCCAAGCTTCGTGCGCTTCTTGCTGTCGCAAGAAGATCTTGCGACCCTGACGGGACTCGAACCCGCGACCTCCGCCGTGACAGGGCGGCGCGCTAACCAACTGCGCCACAGGGCCTTGCTACTTGCTCCGACAACCATGTCTCCATGGTTGTACCCCCTACGGGATTCGAACCCGCGCTACCGCCTTGAAAGGGCGGCGTCCTAGGCCGCTAGACGAAGGGGGCCCGCCGGATTTCTCCGGACCGTTTGCTCAACGGCTTCCGTTGGGAGCGGAGATAGCTTATGACAGGCTCCGCGTGATTCCCAAATCAGCTGGTCAGAGTCCCAAGTTGAGATCTTCGAGCCGGGCGGACACCCGCCAGCCCACGCGGCGGAACTCCTCGGCCCACTCCGGTGTCGCGGTGGCGTCCACGATCACTTCGAGCGCCTCGGCGAACCGGGCCCGCAGATCGGCCGGACCGGTGAGCACATCGGCGATGTAGCGCTGGCCCGCCAGGGCCGCCGCCAAGGTGCGGGTGAACCGGTCCGGGTCCGAATCCGGGCGCAGCTGTTTGTGCTCCGCGGCCCGGACCGCGAGCTGCCGGATGGCGCGCCCGAGGATGCGGCCCCCGCCGGCCTGGATGTCGCGATAGAACTCCGGCTCGATGATGAGCCGGAACTCGGCCTGGATGATGATGTCGTTCTCCAGCCGTAACGCGATCTCGTCGATCATGCCGTGCAGCACGTCGAGCGGGCCGAGATCGGTTCGGGTGAGCCATCTTTCGGTCGATGCCCGGTAGCGGTCGACCGCCGCTTCCAGCACCGCGCGCGCCAAGTCCTCCTTGGAGTCGAAGTGAAAGTACATGGCCCCCTTGGTCGCCCGGGAGCCTTCCAATATGCGGTTGAGCGATGCAGCGGCATAGCCGCTCTTCCCGAACTCAACGGCGGCGGACCTGATGATCGCCGCGCGTGTCCGGCGGGCCCGCTCTTGCTGCCGTGCCATGCTCGAAACGCCTCCGAAGCTAGCTAACCGTCGCCGACCGCGGTACGGCCTCGACGCGAAGTTACGTGTCTTTCAAATACTTCAAATCGGGCTATGCCCGGAATTACCAAACTTTTGGTACGAAAAAGCGCGAGAAACTTGAAACACACCAACTGGTATAGTTTTTCCCGCCCGGTACACCCCGAGAGGTGCGCACCCGGCGCTCACGTCGTCCTGGTCCGCCTCCCCGCAGCTTCATCTGTTGGAGCCGCGATCGGATGGGCCGGTCGCGACACGTTCGGGCACATCAACGATAAGCCGAATCCCGTGTCGCCGGGGCAATCCCAGCTCCTCCGGAATTCACCAGTCGGTCACCGTACCCGGAAAGTTCACCCAGCGTGACGTGTACCGGAAAGTCAGTTAGCCAGCACACCTCCTATCGAAAACCGCAATTCCCCAGCAATCGTATGGACGATTGGCTCGAAACGTCGAATTCGCCCATATCTCACCGAAGTTCGGCCTCGTGATCATCGGCGCCCGCGCCGGACCCACTCGGCTCGCGGCGCCACCGAGCCGCCGTCCCCGCGCCCGGAACGGGGCGGAACGGCCGCCTCCCACCACCCCAAAAAGCTTGCCACGCATCACCATTGGATGATATTCACACTCCAGGGCAACGAAACAAACTGAGTGGCAAGGCGATTACCGGGGCCATCCGAGGCCGGGATCGACCCGAGCCCGCGGGAGCGCGACCGCCCGCCCGGACGCGTCCGGGCACGACGGGACCACACCGTCACCTCACCCCGCCCACACTCCGCGCCGACCCCCGTGGCACCCCGGCTCTGCCCCGTCGCGGTGACGCACCGACCGGTCCGCACCCTCACAGCGCCACATCGTCCTCCCAATCCGCCACCCCGGCTCCCCGAGCCCCGGCGATCGGCACGGCCGGTCACATCGTCGGCACAACCCGTCACGCCGGCCCGGCCGCCCGAACGGCCCTCCCCGACCCGCCGCGTGTTCCGATCCAACACCATGACCTGCGCAAATACCGTCTGCCAGAGCACAATCGGATACTCGTTTAACACTTGCGGGCCCGGCACATTACACTGACGTCCCGCACGCCCCTATAGCTCAGTTGGTAGAGCTACGGACTTTTAATCCGCAGGTCCCAGGTTCGAGCCCTGGTGGGGGCACAGTCACGTGAGGGCCCGGAACAGCCGTTCCGGGCCCTCGCCACATCCGCGAATCTGTGGCAATCCGTCCGGATTTCACCTAGCGTGACCCCGGTAGGGCTTTATCCCCGGGAATCCATCACCACAGGCGGAGTTCATGACTTCCTTCGATGACCTGCTCTCTCAAGTTCCAATCGCCCAGATCGCCGAGCAGCTCGGCGTCGACGAGGCCACCGCCAAGACCGCGGTCGACGCGGCCGTGCCCGTCCTGCTCGGCGGTTTCCAGGCACAGGCCGGCAACCCCGAGGTCGGGCTGAATCTCGAGAACGAGGTCGCCAACCAGCCGCTGGGTCTGCTCGACGGCGGTGTCGACATGAGTCAGGTGGATACCTCCACGGGCAACCAGATCGTCGACCAGACGTTCGGCGCCGAGAAGAACACGGTGATCAGCGCTCTCGGCAATGTCGGCGGCAGCAATATCAGCGGCGAGCTGATGGGCAAGCTGCTCCCGATGCTCGCGCCGATCGTGCTGGCGTACCTCGGCAAGAAGATGCTCGGCGGGGGCGGCGCGGCCGCCCAGCCCAGCGCGGCCGGCGCCGGCGGTCTCGGCGACATCCTGGGCGGCCTGCTCGGCGGAGCCACCAGCGGTCAGGGCGCCGGCGGCCTGGGTGACATCCTGGGCAAGGCCATGGGTCAGAACGCGGGTGGCGTCCTCGGCGGCGTCCTCGGCGGTCTGCTCGGAAAGAAGTGATCTCCCAGCCATTGCTGATGCACGGCTAACGAAGCGCGGCCCACAGCGATAGACCCCTCGCTGTGGGCCGCTCTTCTTATGACATCTCTCACCAACCCCGCAATGGCGCACAGATGAGTTTCACATCACCCTACGGTCACGTAAGGTATGGGCCGCGGCGCCAGGCCGGCGAGGGTACGACAGCACGACGCACGACACGAAGGGCTTATGTATGGCAAAGGATCTGACTCAACTCGAGCTACTGACGGAGTTGGAGCCGGTTGCCGAGGAGAACGTCAATCGCCACCTCTCCCTGGCCAAGGAATGGCACCCGCACGATTACGTGCCGTGGGACGAGGGCCGCAACTTCGCGGCCATGGGCGGCGAGGACTGGGATCCGTCGCAGTCGAAGCTGAGCGAACTGGCCAAGGCGGCCATGATCACCAACCTGCTCACCGAGGACAACCTGCCCTCCTACCACCGTGAGATCGCCGAGAACTTCTCCCAGGACGGCGCCTGGGGCACCTGGGTCGGCCGCTGGACCGCCGAGGAGAACCGGCACGGCATCGTGATGCGCGACTACCTGGTCGTGACCCGCGGCGTCGACCCGGTCGCGCTCGAGCAGGCCCGCATGATCCACATGACCAACGGGTTCGCCTCCCCCACCGAGCAGCTCGAGCAGACCGGCAGCGCCGGCTTCCTGCACTCGGTGGCGTACGTGACCTTCCAGGAACTCGCCACCCGCGTCTCGCACCGCAACACCGGCCGCGTGTGCGACGACCCGATCGCCGACCGCATGCTGCAGCGCATCGCCGCCGACGAGAACCTGCACATGATCTTCTACCGCAACATGTGCGGCGCGGCCCTGGACCTGTGCCCGGACCAGGCCCTCGAGGCGATCACCATGATCCTGGAGAACTTCCAGATGCCCGGCGCCGGCATGCCCAACTTCCGCCGCAACGGCGTGCTGATGGCCAAGCACGGCATCTACGACCTGCGCCAGCACCTCGAAGAGGTGGTGAACCCGGTGCTCAAGAAGTGGCAGATCTTCGAGCGCACCGACTTCACCGCGCGCGGCGAGGAGACCCGCGAGCGCCTGGGCCTCTTCCTCGAGAAGCTCGGCAAGGATGTCGTGAAGTTCGAGGAGCAGCGCGACAAGATGCTGGCCCGCGAGGCCGCCAGGCGCGACAAGGACCTGGCTGCCGCCAGCGCCTGACCGCTGACACGAATTCGGCACGGCCCCTCGGGATTTCGATCCCGGGGGGCCGTCGTCGTCCACGCGTCACTCGATCTCGTCGACCGCCTCCTGGAACGCGAGGCCCGCGCGCTCGAAATAGTCGAACAGGACTTCCTGCTGCTCGGGGGTGTAACCGAGCAGGATCTCGCCGACCTTGCGGCGCGCGGGCGCGAGCACCCGTTCGAGTTCACCGGGGTTCGGGATCGGCTCGATGAGGACCTTGCGGCGATCGGCCGCGTCGGGGACGCGGCGCACATGGCCGGCCTGTTCCAGGCGATCGATGAGGCGGGTGGTGGGACCGGTGGTCAGCCCGGTGCGGGCGGCCAGTTCGCCCGGGGTCATGGCGCCGTTCAGATCGAGGATGTTGAGAGCGTACAGATCGGTCGCGCCGAGTCCGACGGCCCGCGCCCCGGCCTGGGCGTGGAGTACCAGGGCGCTGAGGTAGCGGCGATAGATCGCACTGGCCCGTGCGGGGTCCGACAGCATGGACGCCTCCGATTCATTTCTCTTCTTGTAGGAAGATACTTCTTGTGAGAAGATACTTTCCAGGAGCAGCAAACACCTGAAGGGATTGAACCATGAACGCCACCACCGACCTCGACGCCATCCGCACCCTTCTCGACCGCACCGTCGAAGCCTGGAACAACGGCGACGGCGCCGCCTACGGCGCGTGCTTCACCGCCGACGCCACCGACGTCACCTTCGCCGGGACCGTCTACCACGGCGGCGACGAAATCGGGCGGGCCCACCAGGTCCTGTTCGACTCCTTCCTGAAGGGCACCCGAATGTGGGGCGAAACCCTCGACATCCGCCGCTACGGCAACGACACCGCCGTCGTCGTCTCGGCCGGCGAAGTGGGCAAGAAGCAGCCGAAGAAGCTCGGCAAGCTGGCCACCTACACCGTCGTGCGCGACACCGACGGGGAGTGGCGGATCGCGGCCATCCAGAAGACCCAGCGCAAGCCGCTGATGGAGGCCATCAGCTTCAAGTTCCAGCCCGGCACCCGCCCCGCTGCTCACTGACCGCTGTGACCGGGGGCACTCGCGCGGACGGGCGGCTCTGGCCGCCGTCACGCGGATGAGAGACTGGGAGGCGTGACTGCCTCGCTCCAAACCCTCGAGACCACTCCGGCCGGGGCCCCCGAGACCGAGCTGCGGATCGGGCCCTACCCGCTCGATCCGCCGGTCGTGCTGGCCCCGATGGCGGGCATCACCAATGTCGCCTTCCGCACCCTGTGCCGCGAATTCGGCAGCGCCACATCGCTGTACGTGTGCGAGATGATCACCGCGCGGGCCGTGGTGGAACGCAACGAGAAGACCCTGGCCATGATGGCCTTCGGACCCGACGAGTCCCCGCGATCGATGCAGCTCTACGGCGTCGACCCCAAGACCCTCGGCGAGGCCGTGCGGATCATCGTCGGCGAAGGCTGGGCCGACCACATCGACATGAACCTGGGCTGCCCGGTCCGCAAGGTCACCCGCCTCGGCGGCGGCTCCGCGCTGCCCTACAAGCGGCGACTGTTCCGCGACATCGTGCGCGAAATGGTCGCGGCCGCGGGCGATGTGCCGGTCACCTTCAAATTCCGCATCGGCATCGACGACGACCACATCACCTACCTCGACACCGGCCGGATCGCCGAAGAGGAAGGCGCGGCGGCGGTTTCGCTGCACGCCCGCACCGCCGCCCAGCTCTACTCCGGGCAGGCCGACTGGTCGGCCATCGCGCGGCTCAAGGAAACCGTCACCAGCATTCCGGTGCTCGGCAACGGCGACATCTTCAGCGCCGACGACGCCCTGCGCATGATGGCCGAGACCGGCTGCGACGGCGTCGTGGTGGGTCGCGGCTGCCTGGGGCGGCCGTGGCTGTTCGGTGAACTCAGCGCCGCTCTGCGCGGTGAGCCCATCCCCGCCGGGCCCACGCTCGGCAAGGTCGGCGAGATCCTGCACCGGCACGCCGCCCTGCTCGTCGAACACGACGGCGAGGACAAGGCCATGCGCGACATCCGCAAGCACATGGCCTGGTACCTGATGGGCTTCCCGGTCGGCTCGGCGCTGCGGCGGCAGTTCGCCACCGTGACCAGCCTGGCGCAGATCGGGGATCTGGTCGCGCAGCTGGATCCGGACGTGCCGTTCCCCGAGGACGCTCTCGGACCGCGCGGCCGCCAGGGCTCCCCCCAGACCAAGGTGGCCCTACCCGACGGCTGGCTCGACGATCCCGAGGACGCCACCGTCCCCACCGCCGCCGACGTCATGCACAGCGGAGGTTAGGCGGCCGCGGCTCGCGGCGACCTCGTCACCCGGGCCCGCTGCCACATCCGCCGACGCCCGCGCCGCCACCGAGCCCGCCCACACCGGCACGATCCGGTCAATGTCCGGCCCACCTCCCGGGCCCCGAGCCGAGGCCCTGGCACACTTTGCGGACACACCTGACTCGCTACACCCGCCGGTGTTCCCGACCCGTCGGAGCATCCCGGCAAAGCGGAAAAACAGGATCTACCTGGGTGGACACATGTTCGAGTGGTTCACCGTGGCGGAATCGTTATCATGGCCCTCGGCATCAAGAGCAAAGTGAGGTTCGTTGGTGGGTGACGATCGGTACGGGCGTACGCCACGGCCCGGAGGTCGCGCCCCCTGGGAGCGCTACTCCGCGGACGGCGACGATCCGTCGCGCGCGGGCCGCCGCTCCCGCCACACCGACGACGCCGACTCGGCAGCCGGGCCCATCTCCGTTCAGGACCTGGTCGAACGGGTGGACAGCGAGCGCAAGACGCGTCGCCGTCCGCGCACCGACGCGGGCGAGCAGAACCCACCGGCGGCCACCAACGGCACGGCCGCGGGCGAACCGGCCGCACCGGTTCCCGCGACGCCGCTCGACGGCGCATCCGCCGGAGGAGCACAGCCCGTCGTTCCCCCGCAGCCATCCGGAACCCAGCCCGCGCCCGGCACGGGTTCGCAGCGCACCGTGCGCGACGACAGCCACCTGCGTCGAGTGGCGGCCGCGCCCGGCACCGGAAGCAACCGGACCGTGCGCCGCGCCGATCCCACCGCCGATCTGGTCACCGACGAACTCCCCCCGGTCACCGAGGCCGTCCCCGCCGCCCCGACCGCGGCCGGGCGGGC
>NZ_JBSGCY010000194.1:0-9627 GCF_053602115.1 Nocardia sp. NPDC004582
GGATCGGTGGCGGGCGGGGAGGCGCGGCGGGAGAATTTCGTCGTCGGCCCGGGGCACGCGGTCGGGGAGAAAGGGACCGTCAGTTCGTACTGAGTAGGGAGCGGCAGTGGGGAATATCGTGCAAGCGCAGGGGGCGAGCACCGAGGGCCGGGCGGGGCGCGGGGAGGTCCGAGGAGGACGAGCACCGCCGGCAGTGGCTGGTGATCGCGGGCCAGAGCGTGGGCGCCGCGGTCGCGGGCATGTTGCTGTTCAAGGGCTTCGAACGCATGTGGGAAGTGCTTCCGTGGGTTGCCCTGGCCCTGGCCATGGTCGTGATCCTGGGCCTGGTCGCGTTGGTCCGCGTGCTGCGCCGCACCGACGATATTTTCAGCACTGTGATTGCCGTCGTCGTAGGCGTCTTCGTGACGCTCGGACCGCTAGCCTTTCTACTCAGTACGAACTGAGCAGGGAGCGGCAGTGGGGAATATCGTGCAAGCGCAGGGGGCGAGCACCGAGGGCCGGGCGGGGCGCGGGGAGGTCCGGGTCGGGCTCTCCACGGCATCGGTGTATCCGGAGAACACCGAGGCGGCGTTCCGGTACGCGGCCGAACTCGGTTACGACGGTGTGGAACTCATGGTCTGGGCGGAACCGGCCAGCCAGTCCATTTCCACCGTGCAGCATTTCGCGCACAAATACGACGTGCCGGTGCTGGCCGTGCACGCCCCGTGTCTGCTGATCTCGCAACGGGTCTGGGGGTCGGACCCGATCGCGAAGCTCACCCGCAGCGTGCACACCGCCGAGGCGCTGGGCGCGGCCACCGTGGTGGTGCACCCGCCCTTCCGCTGGCAGCGCCGCTACGCCGAGGGCTTCGCGAAACAGGTTGCGGAACTGGAGAATTCGTCGCCGGTGGCGGTCGCGGTGGAGAACATGTTCCCGATGCGCGCCGACACCCTGCTGCGCGGCAGCTCGATCGACCGGCTGCGCCGCCGCGGCGGGCCCGGGCCGTCCATCACCACCTTCAGCCCCTCCTACGATCCGACCGAGACCGGCTACCGCCACTACACGCTGGACACCTCGCACACCGCGACCGCGGGCGTGGATCCGCTGGCGCTGGCGCAGCGCATGGGCGCCGGCCTGACCCATCTGCATCTCGCGGACGGTCGCGGCGCCGCCACCGACGAGCACCTGATCCCGGGGGAGGGCACCCAGCCGGTGGCCGAACTCTGTGACATGTTGACGCGCAACGGTTTCGACGGTCAGGCGGTCATCGAGGTGAACACCCAGATGGCGCGCACCACGATGGATCGGGCGGCCATGCTGGATCGGGCGCTGTCCTTCGCAAGGGAGCATCTGAACGGGTTCTCGCCCGCGCCGACGCCGGAGCCGACGGCCGCGCATCGCGGCTGACCTCTCGTTGCGGGGGTGATTCATCCCACGACCCGTCCGGAATTTTCACCGGGTCCGTTTACGCTGTACAAAACCCAGCGGAAGGACAGCGGATGACAACGGAGCTGACCGTCGACCCGGCGTCGGCGCGCGAATTGGCCGACGCGCCGTTCAGTCGCGTCTGCACGCTGACCGAACTCGACGCGGCCACCCCGGGCGCCGGCCGCTTCGCGGGATCCATCGAGCCCACCTGGACCATCGGCGACAAGCTGCACGGCGGCACCATGGTCGCGGGCAGCGCCGCGGCGGCCACCGAATGGCTGCGCCGCACGGCCCCGGAACAGGCCGCCATGTTCCCCATCTCGGCCAGCACCGACTTCCTCGGCGCGCCCGTCCCCGGTGCGGTCGAGTACGAGGTCCGCACCCGCAAACTGGGCCGCCAGATCGCCCTCGTCGACGCGAGCCTGATTCAGGACGGCCGCACCCTGGTGCACACCGCCCTCACGTTCAGCCACCTTGACGACGGAGTGCCGCAGTACGCCGCCGACCATGTCGGCGACATGCCCGCCGAACCGCCCGCCGACGCGCTCTTCTACGACGACCGCAACCCGATGGGCAAGATCGTGCACGTGGCCCAGGGCTCCTCGGTCGCCCTCGATCCGACCTGGGCCCGCTTCCTGGCCGGCGAGAAATCCGAACCCCGCCTGCGCCTGTGGATCCGCCCCTTCGCGGGCGACGAGCAGGACCCGGACGTGTCCGCCTTCTTCGCCCTCATGTCCGCCGACATGAGCCCGCCGGTCCCGATGAACCTCGGCCATTTCGGCTGGGCCCCCACCGTCCAGCTCACCACCTACCTGCGCCGCCGCCCCGCCCCGGGCTGGCTGCGCGTCATCGCGAAGGCCCGCGAGGTCGGCAACCGCATGTTCGACGAGGACCAACTCGTCATCGACTCCACGGGAGCGATCGTCGCCCAGAGCCGCCAGCTGGCCCTGATCCCCCAGCCACGCTGACGCGGTGCCTCTCCCGAATGTCGTTGGCGTCATTCCCGAATGCCAACCAGCCAACTGATTTCGCGACGTTCGGGGTAACTCACCGGGTACGCCCAGAATCGGTTCGGCTGCCGCCCGCTGCCCGCATGCGGGACCGTCAACGGCTCTCAGCCGCGCGCTGAAGGCTCGGAGGGGCGGGATAGCCTTGAGGGTTATGACGAGGATTGCGGTAATCGGCGGGGGCCGGATCGGGGAGGCGCTGATCGCGGGCCTGCTCGAGTCCGGGCGGGCGAACAAGGATCTGGTGGTGGTCGAGCCGGTGCCGGCGCGTGCCGAGGCGCTGGCGGACCGGTTCGGGATCCGCGCCACCGACGACATCGCCGACGCCGGCAAGTCGGCGGACCTCATCGTGATCGCGGTGAAGCCCAATGACGTGGACGCGGTCCTGACCGAGCTGGGCAAGGCCGACTTCGGGGCGGAAGACCACGATCAGGTGCTGGTGTCGCTGGCGGCCGGGGTGACGACCGCCCGCATGGAGTCCAAGCTGCCCGCCGGTTTCCCGGTCGTGCGCGTCATGCCGAACACCCCGATGCTGGTCGGCCAGGGCATGAGCGCCATCGCGCCCGGGCGCTACGCCCGCAAGGAGCAGCTGGCACTGGTCACCGAGATGCTGGAGTCGGTGGGCCAGGCGGTGACCGTCTCCGAGGCGCAGATGGACGCCGTCACCGCGGTGTCCGGTTCGGGTCCGGCGTACTTCTTCCTGATCGTCGAGGCGATGATCGACGGCGCGGTGGGCCTGGGCCTGACCCGCGATGTGGCCACCCAGCTGGTGACGCAGACCATGCTCGGTTCGGCCGCGCTGCTGGAGGAGTCGGGTCAGTCTGCCGTGGAATTGCGCGCGGCCGTCACCTCGCCCGCGGGGACCACCGCGGCGGGTCTGCGGGAGTTGGAGCGAGGTGCGGTGCGATCGGCTTTCACCGACGCGTTGCACGCCGCAAAACGCCGTTCCGCCGAACTCGGCGCGACCGCGGACTAACGTTGAGAGTGGGTGAGTGTGCTCCCCACTTTCCAATACTGCTCGGTTGCTAGTTTGCTGCCGTAGGCCGACTCGCCACAGCAAAGGCTGATTTCTCACACCCGTCGCAGCAATCCCACTGGTCCCGCTAAGCTTCAAGGAGCACGTGCGTGTCTGTTCCGCCGGTGGGGAAGCCGGCGGCGCGGACGTGCCGGAGGTCAGTGGCGCAATGATGTCTGGAAACAGCCAAGCGAGGTCCGGAAACAGCCCAATCACCGCGGGATCCGTCATCGGCGGGGGAACGCAGTTCCTCACGGTCGCCGAGGTCGCGAATCTGATGCGGGTTTCCAAAATGACGGTGTACCGGTTGGTGCATTCGGGAGAGCTGCCCGCGGTGCGGGTGGGGCGTTCCTTCCGGGTGCACGCCAAGGCGGTGCACGACTATCTGGAGACGTCCTACTTCGATGCGGGGTAGTACGGCCCGATAAACCGATCGGCCCCACCCGTTTCGTTCGCCCGAGAGTGGCCCGGTAGCATGGACCGGCATCCTGTACGTGCCGGTGGTGCCGCCGGGTCCATCTCGGCCCGTATCGGGTAGGGACTGTGCAGGGTCAGACACAGTGCACCCCGCGTAAGCGGGGATGACCCGAGAGAACGCGAGGAACAACCCTATGGGTTCTGTGATCAAGAAGCGCCGCAAGCGCATGTCGAAGAAGAAGCACCGCAAGCTGCTTCGCCGCACGCGCGTGCAGCGCAGAAAACTCGGCAAGTAAGCCGCTGCGTCGTAGCTGGAAGCCCGTCACCGTCGGTGGCGGGCTTTCGTTCTTCCCAGGTGATCGAACTCATCGTTAGATCCTGGTTAATACTCTTCGAATGCCCCCTACTCGCCGGTTACCCTGGGAGCGGGAAAAACGCCCGATGACAATTCAAGGCATGGGGGCTAGGTGGGATCCGGAGTGGCAGGGACTCGGGACGGGCAAGCGCCCAAGGTGGTGATGGTGACCGGTGCGAGCCGGTTCTTCGGCGGCAATGTGGTGGCCCGGTTGGCGGCCGACCCGGCCGTCGAGCGGATCATCGCCGTGGACGCCAAACAGCCCAGCCGGGAGCTGCTGCGCCGTATGGGCCGCGCCGAATTCGTGCGCGCCGATATTCGTAATCCCTTGATCCGCAAGGTTATCGACGGCAATCAGGTCGATACGGTGGTGCATCCCGCCGCGCTGTCGCGCCCGCCCTCGGGCGGTGGCCGGGCCGCCATGAAGGATATGAACGTGCTGGGCGCCATGCAGCTGTTCGCGGTGTGTCGCAAGGCTTCCAGCGTGCGGCGGGTGGTGGTGCGTTCCTCCTCCGCCGTCTACGGGTGCAGCGCCAAGGACCCGGTGAAGTTCACCGAGGAGATGAGCGCGCGCACCCCGCCGCGCGGCTGGTTCGCGCGGGACATGATCGAGGTGGAGGGTTTCGTGCGCGGGCTGGCCCGGCGCCGGCCCGACATCTCGGCGGCCATCCTGCGTTTCCCGCCGATCGTGGGCCCGCAGCTGGCCAAGCGGGGCGTGCAGTACTTCCGCTCGCCGATCACCCCGACCATTCTGGGCCGGGATCCGCGCATGCAGCTGCTCCATGAGGAGGACGGCATCGCCGCCCTGGTGCACGGGGCCATGACGGCCCCGGGCGGCACCTACAACGTGGCCGGGGACGGCGCGATGGCGCTGTCGCAGGCGATCCGGCGGGCCGGCCGGGTCGAGCTGCCGGTCCCGTACTCGGTTTTCCGCAGTGTCGGGCGCACCGTGATGGGCCCGGTGATGCGGGAGTTCACCGCCGAGCAGATCGACTACTTCCATTTCGGTTGTGGTCTGGACACCACCCGGATGCGCACCGAACTGGGCTTCGGTCCGCGCTGGACCACGGTGCAGGCTTTCGACGACTTCATAGGGGGCGCAGCGTTGCGGCCCGTGATCGATCCCGCGTGGATCGACGCCGCAGAGAACAAACTTCTCGGCCTCCTCGGGGCCGGGACGGGAGCACACCAATGAGTGATGTAGCGAAGGTGATTCGGCTTCACGACGTGGATTTCGAGGCGCGGCAGAATCGCCCGTCTCGGGTGTGGCCGGTGGGGGAACCGGCGCTCACCCCGGTGACCTCGCTGACCGATCGGCTCGCCGAAGTCGAAGCGCGTCAGCCCAAGTCGCTGGGGGAGATGATTCGGGGGACCGTGGCCGA
The DNA here is from genome assembly GCF_053602115.1 of Nocardia sp. NPDC004582. Lineage (NCBI taxonomy): Bacteria > Bacillati > Actinomycetota > Actinomycetes > Mycobacteriales > Nocardiaceae > Nocardia > Nocardia sp. NPDC004582. The sequence goes on from NZ_JBSGCY010000194.1 coordinate 5,584, forward strand.
CGGGGTCCGCTACACGGCCGACTTCGCGCGCCGCCGCCTCACCGGCGACTACCAGGTCGACGAGTTCGGTCTGGACGAGCACCTGCTGGAATCGGTGATCCTGCCGATGCTGCGGCCGCTGTCGGAGCTGTGGTTCCGGGTCGAGGTGTCGGGTATCGAGAACATTCCCGAGGTGGGCGGCGCGCTGATCGTGGCCAACCACGCGGGCACGGTGCCGCTGGACGGGCTGATGCTGCAGCTGGCCGTGCACGACCGACACCCCAAGCAGCGCGCGCTGCGCCTGCTGGCCGCCGACCTGATCTTCGAGACGCCGCTGCTCGGCGGGCTGGCGCGCAAGGCCGGGCACACCCTGGCCTGCCCCGCGGACGCCGAAAGGCTGTTGCGCGCGGGCGAAGTCGCCGGTGTTTTCCCCGAGGGCTACAAGGGCATCGGCAAGCCGTATTCGGACCGCTACAAGTTGCAGCGTTTCGGCCGTGGCGGTTTCGTGTCGGCGGCGGTGCGCACCGGGGTGCCGATCATTCCGTGCTCGATCGTGGGTTCGGAGGAGATCTATCCGAAGCTGGCCGATATCAAGCCTTTGGCGCGGCTGCTCGGTATTCCGTATTTCCCTGTGACGCCGCTGTTTCCGCATCTGGGTCCGCTCGGCGCGATTCCGTTCCCGTCGAAGTGGTACATCCAATTCGGCGAGCCGATTTCCACCGCCGGATACGAGCCCGCGGACGCCGATGACCCGATGACGATGTTCGAAATCACCGATCAGGTCCGCGAAACCATTCAGGGCTCGCTGTACAAGAATCTGATCAAGCGCCGGAATCCGTTCACCGGCTAGATAATTGGTACGGACCAGCGACCGGCCCGCCCCGAATGGGAGCGGGCCGGTCGCTTTTCGTGCTAGCTGGCCTTGGCTTCGCGTTTCCGGGACAGTACGGCCGCGGCCGCGCCGCCCGCCGCGCCGAGCGCGAGGGCCGTGGGCACACCGACTTTCGCGGCTTTGCGCCCGGTGCGGAAGTCACGCACTTCCCAGCCGCGGTTCTTGGCGACCTCGCGCAGATCCGCGTCGGGGTTGATGGCGACCGCGGTGCCGACCAGCGAGAGCATGGGCACGTCGTTGTGGCTGTCGGAATAGGCGGTGCAGCGCTTCAGGTTCAGGCCCTCGCGGATGGCGAGGGTGCGCACCGCGTGCGCCTTGCCGAGCCCGTGCAGGATGTCGCCGACCAGGCGCCCGGTGAACACGCCGTCCTCGCTCTCGGCGACCGTGCCCAGCGCCCCGGTCAGGCCGAGCCGCTTGGCGATCACCTGCGCGAGCTCCACCGGCGTGGCGGTGACCAGCCAGACCTGCTGGCCCGCGTCCAGGTGCATCTGCGCCAGCGCCCGGGTGCCGGGCCAGATCTTGTCGGCGATGATCTCGTCGTAGATCTCCTCGCCGAGGGCGGCGAGTTCGGCGGTGGGGCGGCCCGCGATGAAGGACAGCGCCTTCTCCTTGCCGGAGGCCATGTCCGAGTGGCTCTCCTTGCCGGTGACCCGGAATTTGACCTGCTTCCAGGCCATGTCGACCAGATCGGAGGTCTTGAAGTACTTGCGCGCGGCCAGCCCGCGCGCGAAGTGCACGATCGACGCGCCCTGCACCATGGTGTTGTCGACGTCGAAGAAGGCCGCGGCGGTCAGGTCGCGGGCGATCGCGGGCGTCGGCGTGTCGCCGAGGTCGCGCAGCGCCAGCTCGGCGTCGTGCAGTGCGATGGCGGCGTCGGCGCTGGCCTCGCCGGCCAGGTTGGCGCGGACCTCTTCCTCGGTGGGACCGAAGGGGCTGCGGGTGATGCGGGTGAACTGATCCTGCAGGTCAGCCAGTCCCTGACCCCAGCGCGCCGGGAATTCACCGAATCGTCCCGCGATGAAGCCCGTTCCCTGCTCTTTCGAACGTTCCGGCACCAGTACCTCCGCCTGTTAGCGCGAACAACTCAACAGTAACGCTCAGGGGTGGCCGCAACGTAGACGGCGAACGACATATCGGGAAGTTGTTAGATGGTGGCCATGAGCGATTCGCCACACGCAGTGACGCTGTTGACCCGGGACGGGTGCGGACTGTGCCACACCGCACTCGAACAATTGCGCCCGATCTGCGCCGAGTTCGGCATCGACGTGACCACGGTGGACGTGGATGTGGCCGCCGCCACCGATCCGGGTCTGCGCGCCGAATACGGCGACCGGCTGCCGGTGGTGTTGCTGGACGGACGTGAGCACAGCTATTTCGACGTGGACGAGCCGCGGCTGCGCGCCGACCTCGCGAAATAACCGGACCTACCTCGCGAAACCGGGCGTGATAGGGGATTTTCCGGGCTTTCGGCGCGGGTCCCCCTCCGTCCGTCCCCTCCGGTGTGTTGCGTAGCGGGTTCGCGCTGATGAGGGTTGAATGAACCCGGGGCCGGAGCCCGCCACAAAGTGACTGAATTCACCGACTTTGTGCAGGGCTTCACAAGCGGTTACGGTGGTGGCACGCGACCCGCCTTCTCGGGCAGCGGAAGCGACCCCCTGAACCTGACTCGACCTCGCCTGTAAGGACCGCGACGGTCTCCCGGCGTCGGGTCGACAAAAGAACCCGGACACTCACCCCCGGCCGGACGAGGAGCGCAAGCGACGTGACAGAGCAGCAAGAGACGCCGCCGACTGGCGTCTCCAAGGCTCTGCAGAAGGACATCCCGCAGGCCACGGTGGCCCGGCTGGCCACTTACCTCCGGGTGCTCGCCGTACTCGCCGACGACGCTGTAGCCATCGTATCGAGTGAGGAACTGGCTGTCGCGGCGGGTGTCGGTTCGGCCAAGTTGCGCAAGGATCTCTCCTTCCTCGGACCCAACGGCGTGCGCGGCGTCGGCTACGACGTGATCAAGCTGCGCGACCGCATCGAGGATGTGCTCGGCCTGTCCCAGGGACACCGGGTGGTGCTGGTCGGAGCCGGTCACCTGGGTCGCGCGCTGGTTGGATACGGCGGTTTCCGCCGCCGCGGTTTCGCCATGGTCGGGCTGTTCGACAACGACCCCGCGGTCATCGGCACCACCGTCGGCGGGCTCGTCGTCCGCGATGTGGCCGAGCTGACCGACGCCGTGGCCGCCCTCGAGCCCACCATCGCCGTCCTCACCGTGCCCGACGCCGCCGCGCAGGGCGTGTGCGATCTGCTGGTCGAGGCCGGTCTGCAGTGCGTGCTGAGCTTCTCGGCCCTGGCCCTGGAGGCCCCGGCCACCGTCGAGGTGCGACGGGTCGATCTCGCGGTGGAGATGCAGCTGCTGTCGTTCGAGCGGGCCCGGAACGCGGAATCGGCCGCCGAGGACGCGATGAGCGCGGCCGCGGCGGGTACGGCGACGGTAGTCGCCGACGCGAACGTGGTGTCCACCCCGATCCGCCGGGTGACGACGATCCAGACCACGGACACAACCAGCAAGGGAGCGGTGGTCCAGCCATGAGCGTGCTTCTCGTCGGCATCTCACATCGCAGCGCACCGGTGGCGGTGCTGGAGAAGATCGCCATCACCGAGACCGACCGGCCCAAGCTGACCGACAAGATGCTGGCCTCCACCCACGTGTCCGAGGCGATGATCGTCTCCACCTGCAACCGCATCGAGGTCTACGCGGTCGTCGACGCCTTCCACCCCGCGCTCGGCGAGATCGGCGAACTGCTCACCAAGCATTCCGGGCTGCCGCTGCCCGAACTCACCAAGCACGCCTACGTGCGGTACGCGGAGGCCGCGGCCGAGCACCTGTTCGCGGTGTCCTCGGGCCTGGACTCCATGGTGGTCGGCGAGCAGCAGATCCTCAGCCAGATCCGGGCCGCCTACGCCGCGGCCGACGGCCAGCAGGCCGCCGGGCGCACCCTGCACGAACTGGCCCAGCACGCGCTGCGGGTCGGCAAGCGGGTGCACTCGGAGACCGGGATCGACCGCGCGGGCGCGTCGGTGGTGTCGGTGGCGCTGGATCGCGCGGCCGCCGGAGGAAGTTCAACGGCACATCCCGATCCCCAGGCGCGAACTCATCCTGCTCGAAGCTTCGCGCCGCCAAC
>NZ_JBSGCY010000195.1:0-9587 GCF_053602115.1 Nocardia sp. NPDC004582
GACCCGGAGTCTCCCGCCCCGAGCGCCCGCGCGACCTGGCAGGCCCGGGTGCGCCACGCCGCCGACTTCGCCCGCACCCCCGAGGGACACGCGGCCACGCTCGGCTTCTTCGGCGCCCTGCTGATCACCTTCGGCGGCTTCGGCGCGGGCGGCGTGCGGCGCAGCGACCCGCTGCTCGAGGCCATGCAGCTGTCGTGGCTGCGGTTCGGGCACGGCCTGGTGCTGTCGTCGATGTTCGTGTGGCTCGGCGTGATCGCCATGATCACCGCGTGGGTCCGGCTGGGACGCATCGTGATCGGCGGCCAGCCCGGCGCCTCGGTCACCCTCAACGAACTGCGCGCCATCGTCGGCATCTGGACCTTCCCGCTGCTGTTCGCGGTCCCCATGTTCAGCCGCGACGCCTACTCCTATCTGGCGCAGGGCGCGATGCTGCGCGACAACATCAACCCGTACCTGTACGGCCCGGTGGAGTTGAAGGCCAACGCCGCGGTCCTGCTCGACAACGTCAGCCCGGTCTGGACCACCACCACCGCGCCCTACGGGCCGGTCTTCCTGCTCATCGGGCGCGCCATCACCACCATCACCGGTGACAACGTGGTGGCCGGGACCATCGCGCTGCGGCTGGTCATGCTGCCCGGGCTGGCGCTCATGGTGTGGGCGGTCCCGCACCTGACCAAGCATCTGGGCGGCAAGCCGACCACCGCGCTGTGGCTGGCCGTGCTCAACCCGCTGGTGCTCATCCACCTCATCGGCGGCGTGCACAACGAGATGCTCATGGTCGGCCTGATGGCCGCCGGCATCGCGCTGGTGCTCGAGCACCATCACGCCGCGGGCATCGTGGTGGTCGCCATCGGCGTGGCCGTGAAGGCGACGGCGGGCGTGGCACTGCCATTCCTGGTGTGGATCTGGGTGATTCACGAACGCGAACGCCGCGCCGCCCAGCACGAGGGCGAACTGCCGCATCCGCTGCGCACCTTCGCCAAGATCGGCGCGCTCGGCGTGGCGGTGTTCGCGGCCGTGTTCGCCGTCGCCACCGTCGCGACCGGGCTGCGCGATCACCAGATCGGCTGGCTCACCGCGCTGTCGGGCTCCAAGAAGATCATCAACTGGCTCTCGCTGCCGACCATCATGGCCCACATCGTCACCTGGGTGACGCCGCTGCCGATGGACAAGGTGCTGCCGTGGACGCGCATGCTGTGCGCGATCGCCATGGTCGCCATCCTGGTGTGGGCCTGGTGGCGGTTCAAGAACAGCGAGAAGGAGGCCGTGCTCGGCATTCTCGTCGCGTTCGTGGCCATCGTGATCCTGTCCCCCGCCGCGCTGCCCTGGTACTACTCGTGGCCGCTGGCCCTGGCCGCGGGCTTCGCGCTCTCCACCCGGACATTGCAGGTCCTGGTCGGCTTGTGCACCTGGCTCATGCTGATCTTCCAGCCCGACGGGGCGCCGGTGTCCGACTACGTGCACGGCACCCTCGCGATCGTCGCCGCCGTGGTGGCGGCGGTCTCGCTGTGCAAGGTGGATCCGCTGAAACTGCGGGCCGGACGCCCGCAGACCGATCAACTCGCCGCCGCGCCCAGCCCCGCGTGATGCTGGAACACGCCTACCGCGCCTGCCGCCGCATCGCCGCCGAACACGGACGCACCTACTTCCTCGCCACCCGGCTGCTGGAACCCGAGCGAAGACCGGCCGTGCACGCGCTCTACGCCTTCGCCCGCCTGGTCGACGACATCGTCGACGCGAGCGACGCGCCCAGCCGCGCCACCGAATCCGCGGCCCGCCTCGACCGGATCGAACACGAACTGCGAGCCCGGCTGGCCGACGCGCCCACCGAACCGGGCGACAGCCACGAACAGCGGGTGCTGCTCGCGGTCGCCGACACCATCCGCCGGTACTCGATTGCCGCCGAACACTTCTGGGTGTTCCTCGACTCCATGCGCATGGACATCCCAGGCGCGCCCCAATACCGCGACCGCTACCCCACCATGGGCGAGCTCGAGGACTACATGCGCGGCTCGGCGGCCGCCATCGGGCTGCAACTGCTGCCGGTGCTGGGCACGGTCGTCCCGGTCGCCGAGGCCGAACCGGCCGCGGCCGCGCTCGGGGAAGCCTTCCAGCTCACCAATTTCCTGCGCGACGTCGGCGAGGACCTGGGCCGCGGCCGGGTGTACCTGCCCGCCGACGAACTGGCGGCCTTCGGCGTGGACGACGAATTGCTGTTCCACTGCCGCGAATCCGGCCGCACCGATCCGCGCGTCCGGCGTGCGCTCGCGCATCTGATCGCGATCAACAGAGGTGTCTACCGTCGCGCCACCCCCGGCATCGAGCTGCTGGTCCCGCGCGTGCGCCCCGCCATCCGGACCGCCGCCACCCTCTACGGCGGCATCCTCGACGAGATCGAGCGCGCCGACTACGCGGTCTTCACCCGCCGCGCCGTCGTCCCTCAGCACCGCCGCTTACGCGTCGCCGCAAGAGAACTCGTCGCCCGATAATTCGGTCCCAAACGCGACGACTGATTTCGCACCGTGGTGGGTAACTCGTCGGGCACGCCCGAAATCGGTTCGGCACATACCCGCCGGCACGGTTGCACGGCGGGTCACGGCTCTCAGTCGCCCGCCGCGCGGAGAGGCGGAGCGGCAGGCCCGGAGAGGCGGGCTAGTAGGGGTCCGCGGCGGCGCGGCGGATCACTTCGCGGGCCAGCGGCCCGTGGATGGCGTCGATGGGACGGCCGGGCAGGGTTTCGTCCTCGGTGTAGATCCACTCGAGGATTTCCTCGTCGGTGTACTTGCCGTCACGCATGACCGTGATCAGACCGGTCAGATGCTTGGCGACAGCGCCGGTGGAGTCGAAGAACTCCTTCGGGACACCGGCGATACCGTCCCGGCGGATCGCGATGATCTGATGGTCACGCAGCATCTGATGGACCCGGGTCACCACCATGCCCAGCTGCTCGGCCACGTCGGGCAGCGGGATCAGGGTCACCGAATCCGGCAGGACGTCTTCGCTGCAAGGAAAGGCACTCACGCCGACCACGGTAGTCTCTCGCGCCGCCACAGTCGCATCACACCCCGACGCGGCTACCATCGGGTGAGCCGCGCTGGGCGGCATTGACGAAAATCGGAAGGGTCGCAGTTGATCGGCCAGATGCTGGAAGGGCGCTACCGCATCGACGCGCCGATCGCGCGTGGCGGTATGTCCATGGTGTTCCGGGGGGTGGACACCCGGTTGGACCGACCGGTCGCCATCAAGGTGATGGACCCGAAGTTCGCCTCCGACCCGCAATTCCTCACCCGCTTCGAGCTCGAGGCGAGAGCGGTGGCCAAGCTCAAACACCCCTCCCTGGTGGCCGTCTACGACCAGGGCGTCGACGGTGACCACCCGTTCCTCATCATGGAACTGGTCGAGGGCGGCACCTTGCGCGAACTGCTGCGCGAACGCGGCCCCATGCCCCCGCACGCGGTGCGCGCCGTCGCCGAACCCGTGCTCTACGCCATCGGCGTGGCACACGCGGCCGGGCTGGTGCACCGCGACATCAAACCGGAGAACGTGCTCATCTCCGACTCCGGCGAGGTGAAGATCGCCGACTTCGGGCTGGTGCGCGCGGTCGCCGAAGCCAAGATCACCTCCGACAGCGTCATTCTCGGCACCGCCGCCTACCTCTCCCCCGAGCAGGTCACCGCCGGCAGCGCCGACGCCCGCAGCGACGTGTACTCCGCGGGCATCCTGATCTTCGAAATGCTCACCGGCCGAACCCCGTTCACCGGCGACAACTCGCTCTCGATCGCCCTGCAGCGGGTCGAGAAGGACGTGCCCGCGCCCGGCCGCCTGATCGGCGGCGTGCCCGCCGAGATCGACGAGCTGGTCGCGCACGCCACCGCCCGCGAACCCATGCACCGGTTCTCCAACGCCACCGAGATGGCCGACGAACTGCGCCGCATCGCCCGCGAACTGCGACTGCCGGACTACCGGGTGCCCGCGCCCGCCGAATCCGCCGAGCACCTCAGCGCCAAGTACCGGGTCGGGCCCACGCCCGCCCCGCGCGGTCCCGTGCATCCCCCGTCCCGGCCGATTCCCGGCGCGGCAGACCAGACCACCCGGTTCCAGGCCGATGCCACCACCCGGCTCCCGGCCGACCCGCCGACCGTGTTCGCGCCGCCCCAGCAGCCCCAGCACACCCGGGTCATGACCGCGGCGCGCGAGATCCCGGCCGAATACCGGCAGCAGGACTACGCCCCGCCGCCGGGCCAGCAGCACCCCGGCTCGGATCTGATCGAGGATCGCGGCAAGTCGCGGCGCCGGGTCGTGGTGTGGCTCAGCATCGTGGTCGCGCTGGCGGTGCTGCTGGGCATCGGCGGCTGGTGGCTGGGCGTGGGACGCTATTCGCCGGTGCCCACGATCGCCGGCATGGACACCCAGAAGGCGGTCGCCACGCTCCAGGACGCGGGCTTCACCACCGAGACCCGCAACAAGGCCTCCGACATGATCCCGGTCGGCAATGTGGTCGGCACCGACCCGCCCGCCGGCACCCGCGTCACCAAGGGCTCGCTGGTCGCGGTGCTGGTCTCCAGCGGCAAGCCGAAGGTGCCGGACGTGAGCCCAGGCCAGGACATCAGCACGGTCAACAAGGCCATCCGAGACGCCGGGCTCACCCCCGTGGACGCGGGCGAGGTGGGCAGTACCGCGGCGAAAGGCTCACTCGCCAAGGTGGATCCGGCGCCCGGCACCGTACTGCCGGCCAATGGCCAGGTGAAGGTCTACCGCAGCAAGGGATCCCTGCCGGTCAAGGTGCCGGACCTGCGCGGCAAGACGCAGGAGGAGGCCAAGACCGCCCTGCAGAAGGCCGGGCTCACCGTCACCTCCACCCGGGAGCAGTTCGACGCGAAGATCAAGTCCGGTCAGGTGATCGGCACCGATCCGGCCGCCGGCTCCAGCGCCGAATCCGGTTCTGGTGTGGTCCTGATCGTCAACAGCGCCCTCGACATGCCGAACCTGCTGGGCGCCAATGTCGGTACCGCCCGCGGCAAACTGCAGCAGATGGGGCTGACGGTCACCGTGCGCCAGCTGGCCAGCAACGACAGCTCGATCGTCATCTCCCAGAGCATCGCCCCCGGCGACGCCGTCGAACCGGGCGCCGGCATCACCCTCGTAGCCATTCCGTAGCCGCCTCCCCGCGACTTCAGCGGGCGGCTGGGAGCCGCTCTAACCGTCTCGCACCCGGACCTCGATAAGTACCGAACCGATACTGGACGTACCCGACGAGTTACTACCGTCACGAGATCAATAGTCGCCTTGGACAACGCAATACAGACCCGAGTGCCCGAACCGCTGATGTGGTCCGGGCACTCGGCACTTCTGAGGCTTCACCGAGTTAGCGCAGCATCTCCGCGACCAGGAAGGCCAGCTCCAGGGACTGCTGGGTGTTCAGGCGCGGGTCGCACGCGGTCTCGTAGCGCTCCTCGAGATTGAGGTCCGAGATGTCCTGCGCGCCACCGAGGCATTCGGTGACGTTCTCACCGGTGAGCTCGATGTGCAGGCCGCCCGGGTGGGTGCCCAGCGCGTGGTGCACCTCGAAGAAGCCCTGCACCTCGTCGACGATGCGGTCGAAGTGGCGGGTCTTGTAGCCGGTGGACGCCTCGTGGGTGTTGCCGTGCATCGGGTCGCACTGCCAGATCACCTGGTGGCCGGTGGCCTGCACCTTCTCGATGATCGGGGGCAGCACGTCGCGGACCTTCTGGTTGCCCATGCGGGCCACGATGGTCAGGCGGCCGGGCTCGTTGTTGGGGTCCAGGCGCTCGACGTACTCCACGGCCTGCTGCGGCGTGGTGCTCGGGCCGATCTTGAGACCGATCGGGTTGGCGATCAGCTCCGCGAACGCGACGTGCGCGCCGTCGAGCTGACGGGTGCGCTCACCGATCCACAGGAAGTGCGCCGACAGGTCGTAGAGCACCGGCTCGCCGGTGACGGGGTGCTCGCTCAGACGCAGCATGGCCCGCTCGTAGTCGAGCACCAGCGCCTCGTGACTGGCGTAGAGGCGGGCGCTGGACAGGTTCGGGTCGTTGACCCGGCAGGCCTTCATGAACGCCAGCGCGCGGTCGATCTCGGTGGCCATCTGCTCGTAGCGGGCCCCCGCCGGGGACTGCGCCACGAACTCGCGGTTCCAGTCGTGCACCTTGTGCAGATCGGCCATCCCGGCCGAGGTCAGCGCACGCACCAGGTTCATCGCGGCGGAGGCGTTGGCGTAGGCGCGGACCAGGCGCGACGGATCGTGCTCGCGCAGCCCGGCCTCGGCGACCAGCGAGTTCACCATGTCGCCGCGGTAGGACTTGAGGCCCAGCGAATCGACGTCGGCGGAACGGGGTTTGGCGTACTGGCCCGCGATCCGGGCCACCTTCACCACGGGCAGGCTCGCGCCGTAGGTCAGCACCACCGCCATCTGCAGCAGGGTGCGGATATTGCCGCGGATGTGCGGTTCGGTGTTGTCGGCGAAGGTCTCCGCGCAATCACCGCCCTGCATGAGGAAGGCCTCGCCGCGCGCCACCTCGGCTAAGCGTAGGCGCAGCTCCTCGACCTCGGCGGGCACGCAGATCGGCGGCACGCTCTCGAGGACGGTGCGCATTTTCTCGGCCTGCTCGGGATCCCACGACGGCTGCTGCAGGGCCGGGCGGGCGAGCGCCTCGTCGAGACGCCGACGGAGCTCGTCAGGCAGCGGAGGAAGTTCCGGCAAGCGATCGATCGGTACGTCGACGGTCCAGTTCACGTGTTCAGAATACGGATTGCTCTTGGTGACCCGGACCACCCCTAGGGCTCGAGTTGCTCACACCGCGCTCGGGCCGCGTGGCGCGGCCGCTTAGGCTGGGACCGGATTGCCCCGGAAACGTATCCCGGACCCGAGCTGAGGAGAGACCCATCTCATTGCGGTACTTTTACGATTCGGAATTCATCGAGGACGGCACCGTCATCGACCTCGTCTCCATCGCGGTGGTCTGTGAGGACGGACGCGAGTTCTACGCGATCTCCACCGAATTCGACCCCGAGAAGGCCGGACCGTTCGTCCGCCGCAATGTCCTGCCGAAGCTACCGCCGCCGTCCTCGCCATTGTGGCGTTCCCGCCAGCGCATCCGCGACGACCTCTACAAGTTTCTGGTCCCGCGCCCCGGCGTGGAACCCGAACTGTGGGCCTGGGTCGGCGCCTACGACCACGTGGCACTGTGCCAGCTGTGGGGTTCCATGGTGGATCTGCCCAACGCGCTGCCCCGCTACACCAACGAACTGCGCCAGCACTGGGACCAGCACGGCCGCCCGCCGCTGCCGCCGGTGCCGAAGGACGCGCACGACGCGCTGGCCGACGCCCGCCACAACCTGGCCAAATTCGAGGCCATCGAAGCCCACCGTCGCTTGCGAGCGGTGTGAGCCGCGATACCGGGCAGACGAAAGGCCCCGGGAGACTTGGTCTCCCGGGGCCTTTCCGGTTCCAGCCGGCGGGGACTAGCCCGCCAGGGTCTCGGGGACGCGGTCGGCGTCGGGGCGGCTGCCCGAGGGCACGCCCTTCTTCAGGCTCGCGGCGTAGACGTCCACGTATTCCTGGTCGCCCATCCGCATCAGCTCGTACATGATCTCGTCGGTGACGGCGCGCTCGACGAAGCGGTTGCCGCCCATGCCCTCGTAGCGCGAGAAGTCGATCGGCTCACCGAATTTCACGGTGACCTTGCGCGGCCGCCAGCGGAACGGACCGGGAGGGCACACCTCGTCGGTGCCGATCAGGGCAACCGGGATCACCGGTACTCCGGTCTCCAGGGCGAGGCGTGCCACCCCGGTCTTGCCCTTGTAGAGGCGCCCGTCCGGGGAGCGGGTGCCCTCGGGGTACAGGCCGACCAGACGGCCCTCACCCAGCAGCTTGCGCGCGGTGTTCAGCGCCGACTCGGCGGCGTCGGCACCGGAACGATCGATCGGGTACTGGCCGGTGCCGGAGAAGAAGAATTTCTGCAGCCGGCCCTTGAGACCGGGGGTGGTGAAGTATTCGGCCTTGGCCAGGTAGGTGATCCGGCGCGGGCTCATCAGCGGGGTGAACAGCCAGTCGGTGAACGACAGATGGTTGCCGGCCAGAATGGCCGCGCCCTTCGGGGGAATGTTCTCGACGCCCTCGACCTCGGGCCGATTGATGAGATGCATCAGCGGCCCCACCAAGACGAACTTCAGCAGCCAGTAGAACATCGCGTCCTTTCCCCTGTTTTCGATACCCGGGACCGGCCTCATTGCGGGCACCACTCGCTTCAACACCCTACCGCTGAGACCTGAGAGCAACCAACCGGTGGTGACTTGATTCTCCGATGTCGGGACCAACGTCCCACGCTCCGGAATTCGGAACCCGATGAATTGGCTCCGACCAGTACGAAATCAGTTGTCGCCGCGGGCAACGAAAGAACGCCCAGGATCCCGAATGATCAGCGACGCCCCGGCGCGACGGTAATCGCGGCCTGCTCGGCGACAACCGCCGCGCGCGCCAATTCCGCCGCGCCGATCATGCCCGCGGCCTCGCCCAGTTGGGCGGTGCGGATGCGGGCCAGGCGGCGGTGGCGGGCGCCGGTGATGGAACCGGCGTAGTGCTCGCGGGCCTCGTCGAGGAACAGCGGGGCCGAACTGCTCACGCCGCCCGCCACCACGATCAGGTCCGGGTCGAAGATGTCGCTCACGAACGCCAGGCCCAGGCCGAGCCAGCGCGCGAAGTCCGCCATCACCTCGAGCGCGACCGGGTCGCCGTCCTGGGCCGCGCCGGCCACCCGGCGACCGGTCAGTGAGCCCGGGTCGCGGCCCGCCTCGCGGGCCAGCACCGTCGAGCGCTGCGGGTCGGTGGCCAGCAGTTCCAGGGCGGTGTCCACCAGAGCCGTTCCGCTGCAATACCGCTCCCAGCAGCCGCGCTTGCCGCACGCGCAGGCGCGGCCGTTCGGCACCACCTGCAGATGCCCGAGTTCGGGTGCGACACCGTAGCTTCCGCGATACAGCTGCCCGTTCATCAGCAGGGCCGCGCCGATGCCGGTGCCGATGGCGACCAGCACCACATTGCGCCCGCCCGCCGCCGCGCCGAAGCGGTACTCGGCCCACAGCGCGGCATTGGCGTCGTGTTCGAGGATCACCGGCAGGCCGAGCCGATCGGTGAGCCGCTGCGCGACCGGGGCGTCCTCCCACGGCAGATGCGGGGCGAAACGCACGGTGGCGCGGTCCTCGTCGACGAAGCCCGCCACCGCGAGCCCGACCGCGCCGATGGCGTGGCGGCCGCGCAGTTCGCGCACCGCGCGGGCCAGGCCGTCCTCCAGGGCGCGCGCCGAATGCGGGGTCGGCGCGGTGACGGTGTCGAGCACCTCGCCCGCACCGTCGACCACCGACGCCCGGATATTGGTGCCGCCCACATCGATACCCACGGTCAACGGCACATCCACACCGCCCGTCATGCCTTGATGGTCACGTCGATGGGCACGTACTTGCCGCGCTTGGGCCGTCGCGCGCCGCTCGATGGGGTGGCGTGACCGGACGCGGAGCCGCCCTCACGACCGGAGCCGCCGGCATGGCCGGAGCCGGTGGATGCGGGTTGTCCG
>NZ_JBSGCY010000196.1:0-9457 GCF_053602115.1 Nocardia sp. NPDC004582
CGCCGCCGCCCGCTCCGGGCGGACATCCGGCCGGAGCGCCGCGCGCCGCCGCCATGGGGCTGGGCGTCGGCGGCACCATGCGGCAGCAGATCTACAAAGACGAACGCCCCCTGGCGGATTGGTCCGCCGAGCGTTCGGGCCGCGTCTTCGTGCACCTGGTGACCCCGCCCGACTGGCGGCGCATCACCGGCGAGGCTCCGCCGCCGTCCCCGGTCGACCGCGCGGCCTACACCGCCGCGGGCCTACCCTGGTTCGACTACTTCGATTCGGACGCAACCGATCTCGCGCCCGCGGATCCGCTCGCGACTGTGGTCCCGGTCGGTGACTGGCTGGGCGACGACCATGAACCCTGGCAGCCGCCGACGCCCGGACAGGTGCGGCAGCTGGGTGACAAGCAGGGCAAACAGGTCGAGGACGGCGACTGGTAGGCGCGAGCCGCGGGCGTGCCGAACGCCGCAGGCGCGCTGATGGTCCGAGGTGGTCCGCTGGTTGTCCTGGGCGTCCGACTGCCCGCCGGGGCCGTTCGACTAGTTGTCGGAGGCGTCCGACGCCGCGTGGTCCGTGGGCGAGGCGCCCGCGGGCTGGGTGGTCTCCGGACGCGTGGTGACCGGCGCCTCGGTGGTGGTGCGCGGGGATTCCGTTGTGGTCCGGGGGGATTCGGTGGTGGCCGGACGGGTGGTGGTGGTGGTCGGCCGGGCCGGGGTGGAGCGGGTATTGCTGGGGTCGGCCGGATCCTCCGGGGTGGCGGTCACCGTGGAGATGGGGGCGCGCCGCGACGGCTGGTCGGCGGCCACCCGCCAGGTCGGGGACGGCGGGATCACGATCGCCGGGGTGGCGCTGGCGCCGCTCTTGGTCGAAGTCACCGGGGCCGCTTGCAGATCCGCGTTCAGCGGCGGCGGGGCGACATAGGTGTCGGTGTGGCCGAGACCGCACGCGCCGAGCAGGATGAGCCCGGCCGAGATGGTGCCGACTCCGGCCGCGGCGTACACCACCGGCTTGGGCAGGCGACGCCACGGGGTGACCGCGTGGTCGTCCGCGCGGGCGTTGCTGCCGTCCATGGGTGGCACTCCTGATTCGTATCGAGTGGGCTCACCCTAACGGAGGCGATGGGCATCGGCCAGGCGGGTGGTCGGTTCGCTGGAAGGACCCGGCCGTGGCAATTCCACGGCCTCGAAAATATCTCAAACAGCAGTGATTCAAATATCGAATTAGTAAACTCGGCGCGTTTTGTACACGTGTCGCATGGACTTTCCGTTGCCGGGCCGTAATGTGTGTCCAAAGTTACACAAGAGACGCTCGAAATTAGCCGAGGGGCGCGCCGAAGATTCGCGAACCCGGCGGGCGTCACCTAGGAGTGGATGATGGGTGCATTCTCTACTTCTCCGCTGCGCGCGTCGGCGCGCGTCGGAGAGCCTGCGGCCCCTCCGACGCCGCGGATGCCGGCGCTCCTGGCCCGCATCGCCGCCTGGCTGTTCTTTCTGGGCGGCCTGACCGGCGCGATTCTCGGTATTGCCGGATTGCGGGTGGAGATCACCGTCGCGGGTTTGATCCTGGCCTGTACCGCGGGCCTGATTCTGCTCAAGATTCGCGCCGACGCGCACGATGGCTAATTTCTAGCGAATCAATTCCGCTTGGTAATTGTCCACTCGAATGCCGTGGCTTCCGAGTTCGCGCCTTCGATGGTCCGGGATCGATTCGGTTCGCCGAGTTCTTTCAGCAAATCCTCGGAAATCCGCACTAAGTCCGACAATGCGGACGGCGTGAACCATTCCGGCCGTGTCGCGAACAACAGATCCTCGCTCGAGCTGTTCCCGGAGGCGCCCGGCGCGAACGGGCAACCGCCGAGCCCGCCCAGCGAACCGTCCACCACACTCGCGCCCGCGGCCAGTGCCGCCAGCGAATTGGCGACCCCCATGCCCCAGGTGTCGTGCCCGTGGAAGACGATGCGGTGCTCGGCAGTCCCCCAGTGTCCGGTCGCGGCGACCGAAGCCACCAGTGCGCCAACCTGACCCGGATGCGCTTGCCCGAGGGTATCGGCGATCACGATGTCCGCGGCCCCCGCGCTGCGCGGATCGGTCGCGATGGCCAGCACCCGCGCCGGATCCACCGGCCCGTCGAACGGACAGGTGAAAGCCGTTGCCAGGCAGAGCTGGATGCGGCCGCCCGCTTCCCGCGCGTACCGCACCGCCTCCGGCATGGCGGCCAGGCTGTCCTCGGTGGTGCGCCCGATATTGGCCTTGTTGTGCGCGTCGGAGACCGAGAAGCAGTACTGGAAGTTGCGTACCCCGGCCGCGGCGGCCTTGGCGACGTGCCGCGGCGTGGCCACCCACACCCAGCAGCGTTCCAGCTCCTCGGGAGTCAGCCGCTCGACCAGTTCGAGGGTATTGGCCATGGGCGGCACCAGATCCGGGCGCGCCATGGAACCGATCTCCAGCTCCGGCACCCCCGCGGACAGCAGCTGCCGGGCGATCTGGACCTTGCGCTCGGTGGGCAGCACCTTCCCGGTGAGCTGTAATCCGTCGCGCAGCGTGACATCGCGCAGGGTCATGACTTCGCCTCCAGGGCATCGATCTCGGCGTCGGTCAGGCCGAGCAGCCCGGACAGCACTTCGCGAGTGTGCTCACCGAGGTCCGGGCCGACAGTACGGATGGGCAGCGACTGCCCGCCGATCACGGGAACGATGCCGGGGAAACCGACCTCCTTGGGCTCCGGCTCGCCCACATCCACCGGGAAGGGCTGGATCATATTGCGCGCCCGGTACTGCTCATCGGCGACGATATCGGCGGCGGTGTAGATGGGCCCGCACGGAATCGCGGCCGCCTCCAGCACCTTCAGCGCTTCCTCGCGGGTGCGCAGGCGCGTCCATTCGGCGATCGAGGCGTCGAGCCGGTCGCGGTTGCGCCAGCGTCCGGCATTGTCCTGCAACTCCGGGTCGGCGGCCAGATCCGGGCGGTCGATGACCTGCATATAGCGCTGGAAGATGGCGTCGCCGTTGCCGCCGATGATGATGCTGTAGCCGTCGCTGGTCGGATACGCGTTGCTGGGCGCGATGCCCTCCATCCGCCCGCCGACCCGCTCGCGATTGATGCCGTACGCCAGATAGTCGGGCACCAGCGATTCCATCACCGAGAGGATGGACTCGTTCAACGCCACGTCGATGATGCGCTGCTCCAACGGAACCCGTTGCACCCGTTCCCGCTGGAACAAGGCCATGACGGTGCCGAAGGCGGCGTAGATGCCGGCGATGGAATCGCCGATGGACACCCCGACCCGCACCGGCGGCCGATCCGGATCGCCCACGAGTTCCCGCAGCCCGCCGACCGCCTCGGCCACTGCCGCGAAGCCGGGTCGCTGCGCCAGCGGCCCGGTCTGCCCGTATGCGGAGATCCGCGTGATCACCAGATCCGGATTCGCCGCGTTCAGCACCTCGGGCCCGAGTCCCCACTTCTCGAGCATTCCCGGCCGGAAGTTCTCCAGCAGCACATCGCACCGCTTGACCAGATCGAGCACGATCCCGCGCCCCGCCTCGGTCCGCAGATCCAGCGTGATCGACTTCTTGTTCCGATTGACCGTCCGGTACAGCATCGAGGTATCCCCGCCGTACAGCCGCCAATTCCGCAGCTCGTCACCGGTTTCCGGCCGCTCGACCTTGATCACCTCGGCCCCGAAGTCCCCGAGTATCCGCCCGGCCGTCGGCGCGGCCACGTAATTACCCAACTCCAGAACCCGAACCCCGTCGAGCGGCCGAATCTCCGTGTCCAATGTGCCCTCCGCTTCGCTACGGGCGGGTTCGCGGCCCTGGAGGTCTCGTTCTTCCCTCCCTGCGCTCCTCCGCTTCGCTCCCCCGCTCCGCTCAGTCCAGAACGAGACGGGCCGCGAACCATTATGGTGCAGCGCACAGTGCGTGAGGGCCACGGGTTCCTCCGATACCTGCGGGTCGGAGAACCACCGGGTGAACGAGAAAGGCCGGTGCGACGAGGAGAGCGGTTGGTGTCGTCGCACCGGCCTGGCCATGGGGCGCGGGGTGTACGTGTGCACGCGCACCATGGCATCGAGTCGTGTCGGTTCGCGAGCCGGGTGGAGGCGGGTGAGTGGCGGCACCCGCGAGTACCCGGATCGTGGTGCTCCGTGCCGGGTTTCAGGCGGCGCGGGGCGTGACCTCCTCGATGATCGAGTAGTGCTCGGCATTGCCGGTGATGATGGTGCTGGGGTCGCCGTGCACGTCGACCGGCACGTCGCCCGCCAGGGTGATGCGGGTCAGGCGGCGGGGCTGGCCGTCGTAGTCGTCGATGGCGTAGTGCTGGGTGGCGCGGTTGTCCCAGATCGCGACGTCGCCGAGCTGCCAGTTCCAGCGGGTGGTGTTCTCCAGGCGGGTGACGCGGTTCTGCAGGAGCTGGAACAGGGCCTGGGATTCGGCGGCGGAGAAGCCGACGAAGTTCTTCACGAAGTGGCCGAGCAGCAGGGCGCGTTCGCCGGTCACCGGGTGCACGCGCACCACGGGGTGCTCGGTCTCGTAGTAGCTGGACTCGAATTCCTCGCGGTAGGCCTTGATGTTCGCGGTCACCTGGGCGTTCTCGCCGCGCGCCACCTCGGTCCGGTCGGCGGCGTAGTCGTAGGCGTTGGTGTGGCGGGCGCGCAGGTTCTCGACGAACACCTTGAGCGGCGCGGGCAGCGAGTCGTAGGCGGCCACGGTGGAGGCCCAGGTGGTGGAGCCGCCGTAGGGCGGCAGGTGCACCGCGCGCAGGATGGACGCCTTCGGAATCCGGTCCACGAAGGTGACATCGGTGTGCCAGCTGTTGGCGCGGCCGTACTCGGAGTCGATGGGCAGGGTCTTGACGCCCTTCGAGGTGACGGTCGGGTGCGGGGTGGTGGGCGCGCCCAGCAGCTGCGCGAACTCGTACTGGCCGTCCTCGGTCAGGTGCTCCTGGCCGCGGAAGAAGATCACCTTGTGCTTGTGCAGCGCGTCCTGGATGGCTTGCACGGTCACCGAATCCAGGTCACCGCTGAGCCGGACGCCGTCGATGCGCGCGCCGATCTTGCTGCCCAGCTGCACGACCGTGGGGGTGGAAGTTGCGTAATCGACGGACATGCCATGCCTTTCGCCCGATGGAGTCCGGCCCGGATTCGAGCCATGATCAGGACACCATCGGGCCGGCCGCCGAAACAGGTTCAGGATCAGCGGGATCGAAAGGACACCGGCGGGAGCCGAACGGGCTCAGCCCACGTGCTCGCGCAGATACTTCAGATCGTCGGCCACGCCGTCGGCGGGGGTTTCCAGAATCACCGGCGCGCCCGCGGTGCGGCACACCTCCGCCAACAGCTGCGGATCGATGGTGCCGTCGGCGAAATTGGCGTGCCGGTCCGCGCCCGAATCGAAGGCGTCGCGCGAGGAGTTCAGGTGCACCAGGTCGATGCGCCCGGTGATCGCCTTGATCCGCTCCACGATCCCGACCAGTTCCTCACCGCCCGCCCAGGCGTGGCAGGTGTCCAGGCAGAACCCGGCCCCGAACTCGCCGACCGCGTCCCACAAGCGCCCGATATCGTCGAAATACCGTGCCATGGCGTGATTCCCGCCGGCCGTGTTCTCGATCAGGATCGGCACCGCGAATCCGCCCTTGTCGGCCTGGCGTTCGAACAGCTTGCGCCAGTTGACGAATCCCTCGACCATCTCCGCGTCGGAGCGGACGTGCCCGCCGTGCACCACCAGGCCGAACGCCCCCAGCTCGGCCGCCGCCTTCGCCTGCTGCGCCACCGCGTTGCGCGAGGGCATGCGCAGCCGGTTGTTCAGGCTGGCCACATTGATCTGATAGGAGGAGTGCACCACCACGTCGATATCGCTGGCCTTGATCTGCTCGGCCATCGGGTGGGGTGTGGGTTTGTCCCAGCTCTGCGGATCGACCACGAACATCTGGATGACATCGGCCCCGAGCTGCTCGCCGAAGCCGATCGGGTCGCTGTCCGTTCGAACGTGAGCTCCAATGCGCATACGCCCAGCGTATCCCCGACCCCCGACAGCCCAGGGCGGGTCCGGCCGGCACGACAAGCAAACGTTGAGTGTTGCGTTAGCGGGCCATGCGTAGATAGTTCGGTAGGAATTCCGAAGCCCGGCCGATCAGAGGAGGTGAATACCGTTGCAGGCGAACGCTGCAGGTTCGCGCGGCGCGCCCGGCCCGGCGCGAGGCGCGGGTCCGATCGGCTACAGTTTCGGTGTTTTCCGGATCGGCCCGTTAACGATCACGCCGATCGTCTGTGGTACTCCGCACCCTGGTGGGTCCCGGCGCGTGGAGTGGGAAGTGGGAGATCGTCATGCTGTCCGAAGGTGACGTTTTTGCTGAGTATGTCATCGAGCGGCAGCTCGGCCGGGGCGGCATGGGTTCGGTGTACCTGGCCAAACATCCGCGGCTGCCCCGATTGACGGCGCTCAAGCTGCTGAATCGGGAGATGGTCTTCGACAAGGAGGTCCGGGCCCGCTTCGAACGCGAGGCCGACCTGGTCGCCCAGCTGGACCACCACAATATCGTCACCGTCTACGACCGCGGGCTCGAGGACGGCCAGCTGTGGATCTCCATGCAGTACATCGACGGCATCGACGCCGCCAGCGTGAATCCGCAGACCCTGCCGCCCGAGCGGGCCGTGCAGATCGTCGCCGAGATGGCCGACGCCCTGGACTACGCGCACCGCAACGAGGTGCTGCACCGGGACGTGAAGCCCGCCAATATCCTGCTGGCCCGCTCCACCGGCGGTAAGGGCGAGCGGGTCTACCTGACCGACTTCGGCATCGCCCGGCTGCGCGACGACAGCGGTCACCTCACCCAGACCGGGACGTTCACCGCGACGCTGGCCTACGCCTCGCCCGAACAGCTGACCGGGTCCGCGCTGGACGGCCGCTCCGACCAGTACTCGCTGGCGTGCACGCTGTTCTGGCTGTTCACCGGGTCCGGGCCGTTCTCGGCCACCAACCCGGCCGCCGTCATCCAGGGACACCTGCAGAGTCCGCCGCCGCCGCTGAGCAGCGCGCGGGCGGGCCTGCCGCCGAGCATGGACATGGTGATCGCGAAGGCCATGGCCAAGCGGCCCGAGGACCGCTTCGCCAGTTGCAGCGATTTCGCGGCCGCCGCGCGCAGTGCGCTCGCGAACCCGAGCGCGCCCGCCATGCCGCTGGTCAACCGGACCGCGCCGCCCATGCCGGTCATGCCCTACACCGGGGGACCGGCGCCGGTCGCGCCGCTGACCGGCGGCGGCATGCAGACCGGTATGCCCATGTACACCGGCGGCGCGATGCCGACCGGCGCTCCGATGCAGACCGGTGGGCCGATGCCGACCGGCAATCCGCTGACCGGCGGCGCGCACCAGACGGGGATGCCGGTCACCGGCGGCCCCATGCAGACCGCGCGCCCGCAGACCGCGCCGCCGGCCCCGGCCGTGCCGTATCCGGCTCCGACGCAGGTCAATCCGGTCAACGCGGCGCCGCCCAAGCCGGTGACCGGCAACTACACCGGACCCGGCACCAACCAGTACACGCAGCCCCCGGCCTACGGCTACCCGAGCCCCGGCCAGCCACAGCGGCCGCCGGTCGCTCCGGTCGCCGGGCCGCGGCCGATGCCGCCCAAGAAGTCCAACGCGGGGCTCATCATCGGCATCATCGGCGCCGTCGTGGTGCTGCTGGTCGTCCTGCTCGTGGTGCTCGCGGCGATCGGCAGCAAGACGAGCGACGACAAGCTGGGCTCGCCGAGCATCTCGGCCACCACGCCGGGGTCCGCGCCCAAGGGCGACAAGTCGATCGACTGGTCGACCGCGGCCAAGGAGTTCCCGAAGCTGTTGCCCGCCACCAAGACCGGCGGCAAGGGCCTCAATGGCGCGACCTGCTGGGTGGCCGACTCCCCGGTCTCCTCCGACGCCACCGACGGCACCCCGGACTTCGGCGACTGGAAGGTGCAGTGGCGCTGCTACGGCGGCAGCGACAACAAGGACCCCTTCTACCGCATCTTCGCCTACGCCTCCTCGGCCGACGCGCAGTCGGTGGTGAAGGGCCTGACCGCCGACACCACCACCCAGGACGTCAACGGCGGCAAGACCTACACCAACTATCAGCTCACCGACGACAGCCACCCGCGCATGGTGACCGCCTTCACCGACTCCGGCCGCACCCAGTACCTGATGTACACCGACGGCCTGGTCGGCAGCATCGACGATGTCGTCAAGTGGTGGAAGAGCGCCCCCATCAACTGACCTGACCTGGGTAGTTCGAAACCCCTGCCCGACCACGCTAGGGTCGCGCACGCACCCGCCGGAGCGAAGCGGAGGCAGTTGGATACGGAAAGGGTCTTTGTGCTGCGCAGCGGGGAGTTGTTCGCCGGGTACGAGATCGAACGCGAGCTCGGGCGTGGCGGTATGGGTGCGGTGTACCTGGCCCGGCACCCGCGCCTGCCCCGGCTGATCGCACTCAAGCTGCTGGGCCGGGAGCTGTTCGGCGATGCCGAGATCCGGGGCCGGTTCGAGCGCGAGGGCGATCTGATCGCCCGGCTCGACCACCCGAACATCGTCCCGATCTACGACCGGGGCATCGACGACGCGCAGCCGTGGATCGCCATGCGCTATGTCGACGGACCCGACGCCTCCCAGCTGGACGCGGCGAATCTGCCGCCGCGCGAGGCGATCCGGATCATCGCCGAGACCGCGCGGGCCCTGGACTTCGCGCACAAGCGCGGGGTGCTGCACCGGGATGTCAAGCCCGCCAACATTCTGCTGGAGCGAACCGACGGCGAGGAGCGGGTCTTCCTCGCCGACTTCGGCATCGCGCGCCTGCGTGACGACGCGAGCAAGCTCACCCAGACCGGCTCGTTCACCGCGACCCTGACCTACGCCTCGCCCGAACAGCTCTCGGGCCGGCCGCTCGATCCGCGATCGGACCAGTATTCGCTGGCCTGCACCCTGTTCCGGCTGCTGACCGGGAACGTGCCGTTCGACGCCGAACATCCGGTCGGCATCATCCACGGTCACCTGAACCAGGCGCCGCCGCCGGTGAGCACGCTGCGCGCCGGGCTACCCGCGGCCCTGGACGCCGTCCTGGCCCGGGCGCTGGCGAAACACCCTGAGGGGCGGTTCGATTCGTGCGGCGAGTTCGCGGCCGCGGCGCAGGACGCGCTGGAGAATCCGGCCGGGGCGACACAGTTTCTCGCGCCCGCGCCGTTCGGGCCCGGTGCGGCGCCGTCGGTGCCGAGACCCTCCGGTCCCGCCCCGACGGCGGTGCTGAACGCGCCCGCCGGTGTCGATCCGAATTCCCTTCCGGGACCGCGCCGGACGATGCAGTACACCGCGATGGCTCCGGTGACCACGCCGCCGCGTCCGCTGCCACCGCCGCCCCCGCCCCCGGCGGTCCCCCCGAACCAGCAGCCCTACCCCGCGCCGCCTTCCAACGCCCAGCCCCCGCTGGTCGCGTCCAACTATCCGGCGCCCC
>NZ_JBSGCY010000197.1:0-9372 GCF_053602115.1 Nocardia sp. NPDC004582
GTCGCGATCGCCCCGCCGCCGGCCGCGGGCTCGATGGAGGCGTTGCCGCCGTGCGTCTGCGCCACCCACGCCACCAGCGCCAGCCCGATGCCGTTGCGCCCGGTGCGCCCAGCCGCGCCGCGATCGAAGGGACTGGCCGACATGACCGGATCGACACCGGGACCGTGATCGCGCACGCTGACCCGTCCCTCGGCCACGTGCACCTCGACCGGCGCGGACCGGTTCACCGCGCCGTGCGTGAGCCCGTTCTCCAGCATGTTCCGGATGGCCAGGCCCAGCAGCTGCGGATCACCCAGCACCACGGTCGGATGCGCGGTCACCGCGATGCGCTCGTCACCGGCCTCCTCGGCCACCATCTCGGCCAGCTGATCCAGCCGCAGCGGTGTGCGCTCGGGTTCGGCGATGCCCGCCTGCATGCGGGCGCGGGCCAGCAGCCCGGTCACCAGCCGCGCCATCCGGTCCGCCAACCGCTGCGCCTCGGCGAGGGTCTGGGGCACCTCCTCGGGCGCCGGCCGCGACCCGGTCAGCAGCTTCAAGGTGGTGAGCGGCGTACGCAATTCGTGCGCGGCGTCACTGAGGAACTGCTCGTGCTCGCCCAGCAGGCGCAGCGCCTGAGCCTGGCTGCGACCCGCCAGCAGATACGTGACGGCGGCCGACAGCAGGACCAGCAGGGCGCCGCTGATCGCCAACTCCCACACCAGGGTTCGATGTTTCCCGGCATCGGCCATGGTCTCGGCCCCGGCCAGGATGACCACGGTGGCGTCCCAGCCGTCCCAGAACACCGGACTGCCCGCCACGGTCACCGCGCGGCCGGTGATATCGGTGGCGGTGAACCGTTTTCCGGCATAGATGACGGTCCCGGAGTGATCCTCGACCTGCGTCGCGAGCGTGGCGATCTCGGAGTCGTCGGGCAGCAGCGAGCGTTGGTAGGTGTGCGCCTGCTTCCACGGCTCACCCGGTTTGCGCACCAGCACGGCGACCGCGGTGGATCCCGTGGCCAGTTCGTCGTCCATGACCGTCGACAGGTCCAGGGCCGACTTGTCGTCCTGCTGGATGGCGCGCGCCAGCCCGCCCGCCACCCGCTCGACCTGATCGTCGGCGCGGGTCTCGCGCGCGTGCGCGTCGATCGTGGCGGCCACGAACCCGAAGACCAGGACCGCCGCCGCGGTGATCACCGCGGCCAAGGCGGTCATGAACCACCGGGCGCGCTGGAGCCGGGCCACGGCGGGGGAGCGGTGTGCGCTCACGCCGCTCCACCGGCGATCAGGAAGCCGGCGCCGCGCACGGTCTCGATCACGCTCGGCTCCCCGAGTTTGCGGCGCAACTTGGCGACCACCGCGTCCACCACGTTGGAGGCGGGCTCGGCCATCTCGTCCCAGCAGCATTCGATGAGGTCGGTGCGGGTCACCACGCTGCCGCGGCGGGTCGCCACGAGCTCGAGGACCGCGAACTCCTTCGGGCTGAGCATGAGCAGGACGCCGCCGCGGGTCACCCGGCGCCGCATCAGGTCGATGTCGATGTCCGCCACCGTGATTCGCGCGGCGGTGGGCTGGTCGCGGCGGCGGCACAGCGCGCGCACCCGCATCACCAGTTCCGGCAGCGCGAACGGCTTGGTCAGGTAGTCGTCGGCCCCGTGCTCGAATCCGGCCAGCCGGTCGTCGAGGCCGTCCCGGCCGGTGAGCATGAGCGCGGGCACCGTGTGCCCGGCGGTGCGCGCCCCCGCGACCAGGTCCAGACCGTCGCCGTCGGGCAGGCCGCGGTCCACCACCAGGCAGTCGTAGCGATTGACGGCGATCTTGAAGTCCGCGTCGGCGAGGCTCCGCGCGAGGTCCACCGCGAACCCGGCCGTCCGCAACCCATCGGTCACCTCACGACACAGCTGATGATCGTCCTCCAGCACCAAAACTCGCACAGGGGCAGAGATTAGGGCATTCCGGACCAGCGCCCCAACGGTCCGGACAGTCGGATCGACGGAAAATGATCGAAAAACAATTCGGCGTCGGTCCGCGGGCCCCGGAGCGGAGATACCGGACATGGTGGGCCGCGTTAGGCAACCCTCTGTATCCTGTACATGGTTGTTTCTGTTCTCTGTCGGCGTTCGCGAAGGGGGTGAGGTCCGTGCGCGGTGAACCTCCCAGTCGAAGGCCGCGTGGCATCGCTCTCGGATTCCGTCGATAGAACAGCTTTCTGGCCGATAGGGCAGCTTTCTGGTGGCGGGTGGGCGCGGTGCCCGCGGTGTGATCCGGTATCCCCGACCACCCTCTACCGCCACCCGGCCGAGGTTTCGCCATGACGCAGACCGAACTGCCCCCTGCCGTCCCCACGGTCGCCGCCGATATCCCTGTCCCCGAACGGGATTCGCTGCGCGACATCGTCGACTGCCACCACCTGACCCCCGCCGTGGAATGGCTCGACAACCATCCGCCGCACGTCATCGCCGACGAGCTGGCCCGCATGGACGCCGTCACCGCGGTCATGTCCTTCCGGCTGCTCGACAAGGACCGCGCGCTGGCCGTGTTCGAGGAGCTCGAACCCGTGGACCAGCAGCGGATCCTGGCCGGGCTGCGCGATCAGAGCTTCCGCGACCTGGTCGAGGGCATGGATCCCGACGACCGCGCCCGCATGCTGCGCGAGGTCCCCGCCAAGGTGGCCAAACGGGTGCTGGCCGGGCTCAGCCCGCACGAACGGCGCATGACCGCCGGGCTGCTCGGCTACCCGGAGGGCTCGGTCGGGTTCTACATGACCCCGGAAGTCGTTGCGCTGCCGCGGAATCTGCCCGTCGGCGAGGCGCTGCACATGGTGCGCGCCAAGGGGGCGACCGCCGAGACGGTGTACACACTGCCCGTGGTGGATTCGGGTCGCCGGCTGATCGGCGTGGTCGAACTGCGCGACCTGGTGCTCGGCTCGCCCGACACCATGATCGCCGAACTCATTGCCGCCGAACCGGTCTCGGCGCGGGCCACCGGGTCGGCGGAGAAGGCGGCCCGGCTCATGCAGGGCGCCAACCTGATCAACCTGCCGGTGGTGGACAGTGAGGACCGGCTGGTCGGGCTGCTCACCATCGACGACGCCGTCGAGGTCATCGAGGCCGCCGACTCCGAGGACATGGCCCGGCAGGCCGGCACCTCCCCGTGGTCGGGGCACTACATGGCCGCGGGCGTGTTCCAGTTGGCCCGCTACCGCGCGCTGTGGCTGATGCTGCTGCTGGTCGCGGCGACCCTCACCGTCACCGTCACCAACTTCTTCGAGCCCACCCTCGAACAGGCCGCGCACCTGGCGCTGTTCATCCCGCTGCTGATCGGCTCGGGCGGCAACGCGGGCGCGCAGGCCGCGACCACCTGCGTGCGCGCGCTCGCGGTCGGTGAGGTGCGGGTCTCGGATCTGCTCGCGGTGATCTGGCGCGAATGCCGGGTCGGGCTGCTGCTGGGCTGCATGCTGGCCGCCATCGGCATGGTGATCGGCACGCTGTTCGTGGGCTTGAAGATCGCGGTGGTGGTCGGCATCGCGCTGGTGATCATCTGCGGGTGGGCCGCCACCATCGGCGGCACCATGCCGCTGCTGGCCAAGAAACTGCGTATCGACCCGGCCGTCATCTCCGCGCCCATGGTGACCACGCTGGTCGACGCCACCGGTCTGGTCATCTACTTCACCACCGCGAAGGTGGTGCTCGGCATCTGATCGGCAAACCCGGGGCGGGTGGCGACACGCCTACCCCGGGTAGCTGTGACGGATTGCACCGCTGTAATTTGCTCCAGTCGGTGACATGCTTGCCCATCCCCGTTTCGCATTCTCGCAGGACAGCGCAGTGACACATGAAGACACAACCTATTGTGCTGCGCGGGGATGTCACCCACCAGTAGTAGTGTTCATGGCAAGGGAATTCGCAGGGTCCGGAAGCTGAGAAGGGTGTGTGAGCGGGGCGTGAAGCTCATCGATCGAGTGAGTGCGATCAACTGGAACCGCGTGCAGGACGAGAAGGACTCGGAGGTCTGGGACCGGCTCACCGGCAACTTCTGGTTGCCGGAGAAGGTCCCGGTGTCCAACGACATCCCGTCGTGGAACACGCTGACCGCCAATGAGAAGCAACTCACCATGCGGGTGTTCACCGGTCTGACCCTGCTCGACACCATTCAGGGCACGGTCGGCGCGGTCAGTCTCATCCCCGACGCCATCACCCCGCACGAGGAGGCGGTGCTCACCAACATCGCGTTCATGGAGTCGGTGCACGCCAAGAGCTACAGCTCGATCTTCTCCACGCTGTGCTCCACCCGTGAGATCGACGAGGCCTTCCGCTGGTCCGAGGAGAACCGGAACCTGCAGCGCAAGGCCGAGATCGTGCTGGAGTACTACAACGGCGAGGACCCGCTCAAGCGCAAGGTGGCCTCCACCCTGCTGGAGTCGTTCCTGTTCTACTCCGGCTTCTACCTGCCCATGCACTGGTCCTCGCGGGCCAAGCTGACCAACACCGCCGACATGATCCGCCTGATCATCCGCGACGAGGCCGTGCACGGCTACTACATCGGCTACAAGTACCAGAAGGGCCTGGAGCTGGTCTCCGAGGCCGAGCGCGAGGAACTCAAGGCCTACACCTTCGAGCTGCTCTTCGAGCTCTACGAGAACGAGGTCGAGTACACCCAGGACCTCTACGACGAGGTCGGCCTCACCGAGGACGTCAAGAAGTTCCTGCGCTACAACGCCAACAAGGCGCTGATGAACCTCGGCTACGAGGGCCTGTTCCCCAAGGACGAGTGCGAGGTCAACCCCGCCATCCTCTCGGCCCTGTCCCCGAACGCCGACGAGAACCACGACTTCTTCTCCGGCTCGGGCTCCAGCTACGTCATCGGCAAGGCCGTCAACACCGAGGACGAGGACTGGGAGTTCTGAGCTCACCCGCCTGAAAGTCCAATGGCCCCGAGCGAATCCGCTCGGGGCCGTTCGCCGTCGCGGGCCGGGTGCGCGACCGCTCGAAATGACCGCGTTTGTCGGGTGTGTCCGTGGGGAATACCGGTCATCACGAAATGTTCACGGTCGGGTTGGTGAACTTCGCGGTCGGTGCTCGGCCGGGTGGCGACTTCCCCACGTCATCGGGCCGGGCGCCGGGACCGATCAGCCTGTGCGGTGGCCGGGTATCAGGGTGTCCGGGTATCAGTCGGTGACGTAACCGTTGAGGTTGTTGCGGACATCCTCGAGCAGGGCGCGGGCGGCGGTGATGCCGCTGCCGTGCCAGATGGTGTCGTCGACGGCGAACTCCCGGCGATCGCTGACCGCGCCGAGTTGTTTCCAGTTGTCGCCCTTCATGATCGACTTGCCGTAGTCGAGGCCGTCCGCGCCGTCGAACATGAGGAAGATCAGGTCGCCCTCGAGCTTCTCGCGGTCGGCCTCGGTGCCCAGGCTGGAGACGTCGAAGGAGTCGCCGCGCTGCGCCTGGGGGCGCTGCACGCCCGCGTCGCCGAGGACCTGGGCGGCGAAGCTGTTGCCGCCCTGCACCTGAATCGTCTTGGGCTCGAAGCGGATCACCGACGCCTGGGTGAGCGCGGAGTTGGCGGCGACGCCGGTGTCCCGGGCGGCGGTGCGGTAGTCGTCGAGGGCCTTGGCGCCCGCGGTCTTGCGGTTGAGCGCCTCCGCGAAACCGGTGAAGGTGGCCTGCCAGCCGTGATCGTCGCCGACCAGGACGGTCGGGGCGATCGCCTTCAGGGCGTCGTAGCGGGCGAGGTCGGCGGCGGGGCCGATGATCAGATCCGGCTTCAGCTCCGCGATCCGCGCCGGATCCGGGCTGTCGACCGTGCCCACCGCCGGGATCGCGGCGATCCCGCTGCCCAGATACGACGGCTGCGGCGCCGGCCCGGCGACCGTGGCCGCGCCGACCACCCGCTCCCACAGGCCCAGCGCGCAGGCGGCGTCCAGGGCGGGGGTGGACAGCACCACGATGCGCTTGGCGTCGGCGGGGACCTCCGCGGAGCCCGCGGCGTGCGCCACCGATCGGGTGCCCGCGGCCGAGTCCGGGGCGGTCGGCAGCGCGCACGCCTTGGTGGTGTCACGCTCGATCCCGACCACGCCGGCACCGGCGATATTTGTGGTGGTGCGCACGATCGAGGCGGAGTTGTCATCGGTCTTCGCGCAGCCCGCGGCCAGGCCCACCGTCAGCAGGGCCGCCGCCGAGACCCATCCCACACTGCGCAAATGCCGCATAGGGGAGGAGGTGGGAGCGAACGTGTTTCGGGTGGAAGCAGACTCGCGCACCGGCATGCCGGGCAGCCTACAGCCGCGCCCCCGGACTCCCAATTACGACACAGAGTAGGACCCGGACGGAGCGCCGCTGGAACACGGTTTACGATCTGTCACAGCGCAAGCCACCGTCGTTCGTCATGTTGCCGAACCGGACGCCGGAAGCAGCGTACGAACGATGGCATACCTGTGGAGGTTTCGTGACTGCCGTAGAACCGCGGCCGGCCAGCCTTGTGGAGGCGGAGCGGCCCTATCCTCAAAGGACGGGTCCGAAGGGATCGTTCATCTTCAAGATGGTCACCACGACGGACCCGAAGGTTCTCGGCGTCATGTACCTGGTGACGGCCATCTCCTTCTTCATGGTCGGCGGCATCATGGCGCTGCTCATGCGCGCCGAGCTCGCCCGTCCGGGCATGCAGTTCCTGTCGCCGGAGCAGTTCAACCAGCTGTTCACCATGCACGGCACGATCATGCTGCTCTTCTACGCGACCGCGATCGTGTTCGGCTTCGCCAACATCATCCTGCCGCTGCAGATCGGCGCCCCTGACGTCGCCTTCCCGCGTCTGAACGCGTTCAGCTACTGGCTGTACCTGTTCGGCGGCACCATGGCGACCGCGGGCTTCATCACCCCCGGCGGCGCGGCCGACTTCGGCTGGACCGCGTACACCCCGCTGTCGGACATCGTCCACTCGCCCGGCGTCGGCGCCGACCTGTGGATCCTGGGTCTGGCCGTCTCCGGTCTGGGCACCATCCTCGGTGGCGTCAACATGCTCACCACCGTGGTCTGCCTGCGCTGCCCGGGTATGACCATGTTCCGGATGCCGATCTTCACCTGGAACATCGCCGTCACCTCGGTGCTGGTGCTGCTGGCCTTCCCGCTGCTCACCGCGGCCCTGTTCGGCCTGGCCTACGACCGCCACCTGGGCGGCCACATCTACGACCCGGCCAATGGCGGCGTGCTGCTCTACCAGCACCTGTTCTGGTACTTCGGCCACCCCGAGGTGTACATCATCGCGCTGCCGTTCTTCGGCATCGTCTCGGAGATCTACCCGGTCTTCTCGCGCAAGCCGATCTTCGGTTACACCACCCTGGTCTACGCGACCCTGGGTATCGCGGCCCTGTCGATCGCGGTGTGGGCGCACCACATGTACGCCACCGGCGCGGTGCTGCTGCCGTACTTCTCGTTCATGACCTTCCTCATCGCGGTTCCGACCGGTGTGAAGTTCTTCAACTGGATCGGCACCATGTGGCGCGGCCAGCTCACCTTCGAGACCCCGATGCTCTGGTCGGTCGGCTTCCTGGTGACCTTCCTCTTCGGTGGTCTGTCGGGCGTCATCCTGGCCTCGCCGCCGCTGGACTTCCACGTGTCGGACACCTACTTCGTGGTGGCGCACTTCCACTACGTGCTCTTCGGCACCATCGTGTTCGCCACCTTCGCGGGCATCTACTTCTGGTTCCCGAAGATGACCGGCCGCATGATGGACGAGCGTCTGGGCAAGTGGCACTTCTGGGCCACCTTCGTCGGCTTCCACACCACGTTCCTGGTGCAGCACTGGCTGGGCAATATGGGTATGCCGCGTCGGTACGCCGACTACCTGCCGAGCGACGGCTTCACCACCCTGAACACCATCTCCACGATCGGTGCCTTCATCCTGGGTTCGTCGATGCTGCCGTTCATCTGGAACGTCTTCAAGTCCTACCGCTACGGCGAGGTCGTGACCGTGGACGACCCGTGGGGCTACGGCAACTCGCTGGAGTGGGCGACCTCCTGCCCGCCGCCGCGGCACAACTTCTACGAGCTGCCGCGCATCCGCTCCGAGCGTCCCGCGTTCGAGCTGCACTACCCGCACATGGTCGAGCGCATGCGCGCCGAAGCCCACGTGGGCTGGGGCTCCAAGTCCCACAATGTGCACGAGCTGGAGAAGGCGTCGCACTAGTCGCCTGACAGCCGGAACATCCAACGCGGCACCCGTCCTCGGACGGGTGCCGCGTTGCGTTGCGGGGCGAGTTCCGTGCGCCGGGCGGCGGGAGAGGCGCGCCGAGTGGGCGGTAGGTGCTCGGTGTGGCCGATGGCCCTCGCGGCGGACGAGAGCCGGTGCGAGGGGAGGGGTGAGCGGACTGCGCCGGTAGCGGCGCGCTTTCATAGTCGGATGACGGTGGATGTACTGCGGACCAACTGGTCGGACTCGATGGGGTTGCGCCTGCCCATCGTGAACGCGCCCATGGGCGGCGTCGCCGGAGGCAGGCTGGCCGTCGCGGTCGCGGCCGCCGGGGGACTGGGCATGATCGGCATGGGCAGCGCCGGATCGGTCGAGGCGCTCGAACGTGAGCTCGCCGCGGCCGCCCTCGAACGCGAACTACCCGCCCTCGAACGGGAGCTGCTGGAGAACGCCGCGGCCCCCGCACCCGGCCCGATCGGCATCGGTCTGGTCGACTGGGTGGCGGCCGCCCGGCCGGGACTGCTCGACCTCGCCCTCGCCGCGCAACCCGCCCTGCTGTCGGTGAGCTTCGGCACCGACCTGTCCTGGGCGGAGCGCGCCCGAGCCGCCGGAATCCGGACCGCGACACAGGTTTACACCGTGGAGGAGGCGAAACGCGCCCGCGACGCCGGGATCGACGTACTGGTCGCGCGCGGCCTCGAGGGCGGCGGGCACGGCGCGCCCGAGCTCGCCACGCTGCCATTGCTGGAAGCGGTGCTCGACGCCGTGCCCGGTCCGGTGCTGGCCGCCGGCGGCATCGGCTCCGCGCGCGGGGTCGCCGCGATGCTGGCAGCGGGGGCCGCGGGGGTCTGGTTGGGCACCGCCCTGGCGGCCGCCGAGGAATCGCTGCTGCCGTCGAACGGCCGCCGAGCCCTGCTCGCGGCGCGGGGGACCGACACCATCCTCACGCGGGTGTTCGACGTCGGCATGGATCTGCCCTGGCCGCAACGGTTTCCGGCGAGAGTGCTGCGCAATGACTTCACCGCGCGCTGGCACCACCGCCTCGTCGAGCTGTCCGGGCCTGGCGCGTCCCCAACGGGGCCGGGCACCGATGCCGCGCGGGCGGGGCACACCGCCGAGGTGGCGTACGCACACCCGTCCGCCGACGCGGTCCGGGCGGCCGAGGCCGCGGCGGCCCGAGCCCCACGCCCACCGCCACCGGATCCGA
>NZ_JBSGCY010000198.1:0-9352 GCF_053602115.1 Nocardia sp. NPDC004582
GCCGGTTCCTGCCGCACCGCGGGCCGATCGCCGGGCCGGGGTGTGCCGCTGCGGGATTCGGTGCTGCCGTGCCCGGTCGCGCCCGGCTCCCGCTTGGACAGCGGGGGTCTGCTCTCCTCCTGCGTGGCCGTCGCGGGCGGTACCGAGGGCACCATGACCTCGGTGGGCCGGTTGGCGAACGGCAGCGGTGCGTTGCGGGCGGAGTCCGGTACCGGGAAGCCCTCCGACACCAGATCGGAATAGGTTGCGGCCGCGGCGAACCCGAGCGCGCCGAGCGCCTGCCCGACCTGTGCGGCGTCCCAGGACGCGGGCGCGCCCTCGGCGAGGGTGGTGAAGTAGGCGCGCAGCGAGGACGGCCCGTCCCCGATGAGCACGTCGATGCCGGTGGGCAGCTCGCCCTTCTCCAGCTTCACCCGGCTGCCCAGCTGCGGAACCAGCAGCACCAGCCCGCTGACCGGCACCGCCTCCCGGCCGGGGGCCGAACGCAATTGACCCGCGAGTTCCATGGTCTGGCGGTGCACCCGGTCGAGCGGATCGCCGTCGCCGTCGATGGGCGCGGGGTCTCCGTCCACGGTCCACGGCTGGTCCTGCGCGCACGACAGCGTCCCGGTGACCCGCTCGGTGAATCCGTGCACCCCGACCACCACGCAGGTCTGCGGCGTCCACACCACCACATCGGCGTCCTGGCACTGCACCACCGCGATGCCGGGCACGGCGTGCGGCCCGCTCCAGGATTTGAGCCAGTTCACCACGGTGCGCTCGGTGCTCGACAGCCGCGACGGGTCGTCGTTACGGACCTTCACCAACATCCAGACCACCTCTGACCGATGCGCCTCTACCTGCCGGCCGCCCGAACCCTCGCCGCGACCACCTTACGGGGTCGCGACGCCCTCGCGTGGCCGAAAATGTTCGGTCCGGGCGAATCGTCTTGCGCGGCAGCATGATCATTCTGCACGGTTGACGCGGCGACCGGGTTCCCAGGGGTTGCACAGCTCGGGGGGAGGGAACCCGGGGCGCGCGAGCTACCGCGCGGTAGTGGTCCCGGCCGCGCCGAGATGACCGTCGGGGCGGACGATCACCCAGCTGCCGTCGGCGGCGTCGTACACGCGGCGCGCGTGACCCCCGGCATCGCCGAATTCGCCCTCGACCAGCGCGGTTTCGGCTCCGACCACGCGCACGGTGCGCAGGTCGGTCACGGGGGAGCGGTCCGGATCGCCGGTCGTGTCCGGTCCGAACACCAGCATCGTGGCGTGCGGGCCACGGAACAGGTCGAACAATCGGACGGACTTGCCGTTGGCGTCGATCAGCGGTGCGTCCGGGGCCCGGTCCCCGGGCCGCGGTCCGGGCGAATCGTCCTGAGCGTCCCGATAACTGATGTCGAGCTGATGGGTGCCCTCCCGGTCCATCGCGTCCGGATCGCCCTTCACGGTCTTGTCGAGCAGTTCGGAACTCAGACCCAGAACCCGCGCTGCCACGGTGCGCCGCTCGGTCTCGTAGCTGTCGAGCAGGGCCTCGGTCGCGGCCCCCGGATCACGCAGTGCGGCCGCGAGTTTCCAGCCGAGGTTGTAAGCGTCCTGGACACCGGTATTGAGTCCCTGCCCGCCCGTCGGCGGATGCACGTGCGCCGCGTCCCCGGCCAGGAACACCCGTCCGGACCGATACCGCTGCGCCAGGCGGACATTCGGCCGCCACACCGTCGACCAGGTCAGGTCGCTGAGCACGATGTCCGTGCGGCGCGATCGGCGGGTCACCTGCTCCTGCAACACTTCCAGACCGGTTCCGGAGTCGGCGTCGAGTCCGGTCGCGAACTGGAATTTCCGCCCGCCGGGCAACGGCATCAACGCGATTCCGTCCATCGGGGAGCCGGAATCGGCGAACCAGTAGCCCACGGAATGATCGAGCGCGTCCGCGCACACATCGCCGAGCAGCAGGCGAATCGACTCGTCGGTGGCCCCCTCGAACGGAATCCCGAGCGCCTTGCGCACGGTGCTGCTCCCGCCGTCCGCGCCCACCAGGTACGCGGCCCGCACCCGCTCGGTCGTGCCGTCATGCTCCAGCGTCACGGTCACCCCGTCCGCGTCGCCGCTGAAATCGACCAGGGCCGTGCCGGATTCGACCCGCACCCCGAAGTCCGCGAGCCGCTCACGCAGCACGCGCTCGGTATCGGCCTGGGCCAGCACCCACGGATTCGGGTGCGGCACTGCGGCGGTGGGCTCGCGCCAGGCGCTCATCCGCCGTTCCATCACGAACTCTCCGTCGAGATGGACCAGCAGCGGGGCCTGCGGCGCGCCCTGGGCGAGCACCGCGTCGAGCACGCCGAGATCCTCGAAGACCTCGAGGGTGCGCGGCTGCAACCCGTCTCCGCGTGATCCGGCGAAGAACTCCGCGGCGCGGTCCACGATGCGCACCCCGACCCCGCGACGCGCCAGATCGATGGCGAGGGTGAGCCCGGTCGGCCCGGCTCCCGCGATGATGACCTGCGGATTCATCACAACTCCAATACTGAATCTAAATTCACTGAACTGAGATTCAGTATTCTGGGTGGTACTTTCCGCTGTCAAGGAGGTGGATGGTGGCAGCACGCCGCAGTGAGAGGTCGGCCGAGACCGAGCAGGCGCTCAAAGCCGCCGCCCGGCGGCTGTTCGCCGAGCGCGGCTACCTGAACACGAAGATCACCGATATCACCGCCGCGGCCGGCCGCGCCGCGGGCTCGTTCTACAACCACTTCGCGAGCAAGGAAGAACTGCTCCAGGCGCTGCTGAAGGATCTGGCCGACGAGAGCGACATCTCCGCCGCCGATCCCGCGCACACCGCCGACTTCACCGACCCGGCCTCGGTGCGCTACCACATCGCGAGCTACTGGGCCTTCGCTCGCAAGAACTGGCCGGTGCTGCGCGCCGTCCAGCAGGCCGCCCTCGTCAACGACGACTTCGCCCGCATCGCAACGCGTTTCGCGACCGAGCAGCGCGAGGAGGTGGCCGACCATCTCGACGGCTTCGGCCCGTCGGGCCCCCGCCTACCGGGCTCCGACGACGCGAGCCTGTCGATGATGTTCGCCTCGGCGACGGGCCTGTTGCAGGCGGTCGAGGAGGGCGGCCTGGCGCTCACCGACGAGCAGGCCGTGGACGCCCTCACCCGATTCGTCTACCGCGGCCTCACCGGCAGCGATCTGGACTGACGAGAACCTCAGGGCGCCAGCACGATCGAGCCGGTGGTCCGGCGACCCTCCAGATCCCGGTGCGCCTGCTCGGCGTCGGCGAGCGGGTAGCTGCCGCCGACCCGCACCCGCAGCGTCCCCGCGGCGATGGCGTTCATGATATCGCCTGCCCGCCACAGCAATTCGGCCCGATCGCGGGTGTAGTGCGCCAGCGTCGGCCGGGTCACGAACAGTGAGCCCAGCGGATTGAGCCGCTGCAGATCGAACGGCGGCACCGGCCCGCTGGCCCCGCCGAACAGCGCCACCATGCCCCGGATCCGGGTCGCGGCCAGGCTGGATTCGAAGGTGGACGCGCCCACCCCGTCATAGGCCGCGGCCACGCCCGCCCCGCCGGTGAGTTCGCGGGCGCGCGCGGCGATATCGTCGTCGTAGCGCAGCACTTCGGCGGCCCCGGCCTCGCGCGAGAGCTTCTCCTTGTCGTCGGTCGACACCGTGGTGATCACCCGCACCCCGCGCGCGCTCAGCAGCTGGGTCAGGATCAGCCCGACCCCGCCCGCGCCCGCGTGCACCAGGACCGTCTCGCCCGGCTCGGGCTGGTAGATCGATTCGATCAGATAGTGCGCGGTCATGCCCTGCAACAGCGCCGACGCCGCCACCGGCGCGTCCACCCCGTCGGGCACCGGAATCGCCACGGCCGCAGGCACGACCACCAGTTCGGCGTAACTGCCCGGCGCGGCCGCCCACGCCACCCGGTCGCCGACCCGGAAGTCGGTGACCCCGTCGCCGACCGCCTCGACGACGCCGCTGCCCTCGGCGCCCGGGATGTAGGGCACCGGCTGCGGGTAGCGACCGGTCCGAATGTAGGTATCGATGAAGTTGATTCCGATGGCCTGCGTTCGAACCAGCAGCTGCCCCGGACCCGCCTGCGGGTCGGGCACCTCCACCAGTCGCAGAACCTCGGGACCGCCGTGCTCGGAAACCTGGATGGCGCGCATGCCGACCAGTCTGACACCGGCCCGGAATCGGGGTGTGCGGCGGCTCGCCGAGTGTGAGATGCACGGCGGTCCATGGACGCTGATTTACCGGTGGGTAAACTGCGACGCATGAGCGCTACCGCCGCCCCGGCACCCGAGAAGCTGTCGCCGTCCGTCGTGGATTCCGTCAAGGGATTCGTCGCCGAGCACGGTGGTTCGGCGACCGCGGTGCTGCAGCCCATCGGCCGCATCGGCGTCCGTGTCACCCTGGTCGGCGCCGACGGCGTGCTGGGCGACCGGGTCGTCGGCTCGCTGGAGTCCGCCAAGTCCCTGGTCGAGACCGTCGACGGCCTGACCGAGGCCGACGAATGGGACCGCGAGCTGATCTCCAAGGTGACCCCCGCCAAGGGACACTGGGCCAAGATGGCGGGCTGGGTCGCGCGTCAGAAGCGATTCCCCAAGGCGCGCAACGAGAAATGACCGCGCCCGCAGCAGGCGGGGGCGGAAAGGACCGGAACGAGGTGCCGGGTCGGGTGACCAAGCAGGCGCAGTTGCGGTCGGCCCTCACCACCCTGTGCGCCACCCTGCGTCCCGGTGAGATGCTGCCCAGCGAACGCCAGCTCTGCGACGACTATCGCGTCAGTCGCATGACCGTGCGCGAGGTGCTGGGTCAGCTGGAATCCGAGGGCGTCATCACCCGCGTCCCCGGCAAGGGCACCTTCGTGGCCGAGCGGGTGGCCCGGTCGCGGCTGCACATGGCGTCGTTCACCGACGACATGCGCCGCCTGGGCCGCACCCCCGGCACCGTGGTGCTGCACACCGATTACGCGGTGCCGCCCGCCGCGTCGGCGAGCGCGCTGGGGCTGGCGCCGAACACCAAGGCGTACCACCTGGTCCGGTTGCGGTTGGCCGACGGCCTGCCCATGTCGATCGACGACGGCTGGTACCGCGTCGATCTGCTGCCGGATCTGCTCGATCACGAACTGACGCAGTCGCTGTACGCGCTGCTGTCGCGGGAGTACGACTGCCCGATCGACCGGGCCGAGCAGAGCGTGCGCGCGGTGGCCGCCGACGAGCGGCACGCGGGCTGGCTGGGCACCGAGACCGGTTCCCCGCTCCTGGCTTTCGACCGGATCTCGTACTCGCGCGATCGGGCCGTCGAGCACGCGCAGTCCTGGTACCGGGCCGACCGCTACCAGGTGTACATGACCGTCTCGGCCGAGGACGTCTAGCCGTCCGGCGCCCGGAAACGACTGAGCCGCTGCCCCATCGGGGGCAGCGGCTCGTGTCGTCGCTGGATCAGATGGTGAAAAGGACCGCGCCCGTGGTGATCTCACCGGCGACGACCCCGCGGGCCGAACCGGGGGCGCTGTCCATGACCACCACCGGCACCGCGGCGCTCAGGCCCAGGCGGCGAACCGCGTTGGGGGAGAAGGTGATCAGCGGATCGCCGACCTCGACCCGATCGCCCTCGGCGGCCTTGACCTCGAACAGATCCGGCTTGCCGACGGTGTCGATGCCGACGTGCAGCAGCACGCCGGTGCCGTCGGCGGTCACGATGACCGCCGCGTGCGGGTGCAGTTTCACGATCGATCCGGCGACCGGGGCGACCACGGTGGTCGCGGCATCGGTGTCGGGCGGTTCGATGGCCGCGCCCGCGCCCACCATCTCCGCGGAGAAGACCGGATCGGGGACCTCGGACAGGGGCATGGAGCGGCCGTCGAGCGGCGCGAGAATCTCGGTGCTCATGGCGGTCAGATCATGTCGTTGATGTCTTCGGCGAGCGCGTCGGCGGTGGGTCCGACGACGACCTGCACCGCGTCGCCCATCTTCACGACGCCGTGCGCGCCGGCGGCCTTGAGCGCCTTGTCGTCGACCTTGCCCGCGTCCTTGACCTCCACGCGCAAGCGGGTGATGCAGCCCTCCACCTCGACGATGTTGTCCGCGCCACCCAGGCCGGCGACGATTTGATTCGCTTTCGACATATTTCCTCCGTGCGTGTCGAGTAGACAAAGCTGGTTATAACCAGTATATGTCTGGTTATAACCAGTGACGCTAGCTGATCGTCAGCGGTACGCGTGACACCATTCACAAACTGAGGACTCGCCATGGCCGACGCCACCGCCGAGAGCTCCCGCAAGAAGCTCGATCTATCCGGACTGCAGAAGCTCGGCCGAAGCTTGATGCTGCCGATTGCCACGCTACCTGCCGCAGGCCTGTTGCTGCGGCTGGGACAGGACGACATGCTCGGCCGATTCTCGCCGCTGCACTCGGTCGCCGCGGTCCTCGCGGGCGCCGGGGGAACCCTGATCGACAACCTTCCACTGCTGTTCGCGGTGGGTATCGCCATCGGCTGGGCGAAGAAGTCCGACGGGTCCACCGCACTGGCCGCGGTGGTCGGCTACCTCGCGTTCACCGGCGTCCTCAAGGCCATGTCGC
Source organism: Nocardia sp. NPDC004582 (assembly GCF_053602115.1). Taxonomy (NCBI): domain Bacteria; kingdom Bacillati; phylum Actinomycetota; class Actinomycetes; order Mycobacteriales; family Nocardiaceae; genus Nocardia; species Nocardia sp. NPDC004582. Next base: position 6,571 of record NZ_JBSGCY010000198.1, read on the forward strand.
CGGTGGTGCTGGATGGTAGCTGCGGACCGGTGCTCGGCTGGTTGTTCCGTGCGGCGCACTGGGATTGCCCGGTCGTGGCCGACATGGCCACCGCCAAGGCCTCGCAGCTGGTGAACTTCGGCGTGCTCGGCGGCATCGTCATGGGCCTGACCGCGGCCTCGCTGTGGACCCGCTTCCACCGCACCCAGCTGCCCGACTACCTCGGCTTCTTCTCCGGCCGCCGCCTGGTGCCCATCCTCACCGCGTGCGCGGCGGTCGTCATCGGCGTGCTCATGTCGTTCATCTACCCGGCCTTCAACGCCGCGCTCACCTGGCTGGGCACCACCGTCGCCGACAACTCCGTCGCCGGTGGCGGCGTGTTCGGCTTCGCCAACCGCATGCTGCTGCCGCTGGGCCTGCACCACATCATCAACTCGGTGGTGTGGTTCGTGATCGGCGACTACAACGGCGCCCACGGCGACATCCCGCGCTTCCTGGCCGGCGACCCGTCCGCGGGCACCTTCATGACCGGCTTCTTCCCGATCATGATGTTCGGCCTGCCCGCCGCGGCCATCGCCATCTGGCGGCACGCCCGCCCGGAGAACCGCAAGATGATCGGCGGCATCATGCTCTCCACCGGTCTGACCGCGTTCCTCACCGGAATCACCGAGCCGCTGGAGTTCTCGTTCATCTTCGTGGCGTGGCCGCTGCTGCTGATCCACGCCCTGTTCACCGGATCCGCGCTGGCGCTGACCAACGCCCTGGGCATCCACGACGGCTTCACCTTCTCGGCCGGCGCCATCGACTACCTGCTCAACTTCGGCAAGGCCACCCACCCGCTGCTGCTGATCCCGATCGGACTCGGATACGCGGCGCTGTACTACCTCACCTTCAGCTTCATCATCAAGCGCTGGAACCTGCCGACACCCGGCCGGGAACCGGACGAGTCCGAGATCGAGAAGGAGAACATCGCAGCATGATCACCCGAACCGCCGTCATCGCCTCGAAGACCGGACTGCATGCTCGGCCCGCCGCGCTGTTCGCCAAGGCCGCCGGGGAGGCCGGTGTGCCCGTGCGGATTTCGAAGGAGGGCAAGGATCCCGTCGCCGCCAACTCGTTGCTGCAGATCATGACCCTGGGCGCCGAACAGGGCGACACCGTCACCCTGCATGCCGAGGACGGCGCCGAGGCGGCCCTCGATAAGCTGGTCTCGATGCTGGAGACAGATCTTGACGCGTGAGGTGCGCGGCGTCGCCGCCGCCCCCGGGATCGCGGTCGGATCGGTGAAGTGGCTGGCCGCCGCGCCCGTCACCAGCCCGGACGACGCGCCCGGGAGCGACGTCGGGGCCGAGATCGCGCGCGCGGACACCGCTTTCGAGACCGTCGCGGGACGGTACTCGGCCCAGGCGCTCGAAGCCGCCGGGCCGGCGGCCGACATCCTGTTCATGACCTCCGCGCTGGCGGCCGACCCGGCCCTGCTGGACCAGGTGCGGGCCGAGATCCGGGGCGGGACGCCGACCGCGCATTCGGTCACCCGGGCCGTCGCGCACTTCGGGGAACAGCTCGTGGCGCTCGGCGGTCTGATGGCTGAACGCGCCTCGGATCTGCGGGATGTCGGCCAGCGGGTGGTCGCGGAACTGCTGGGCCTGGATCCGCCCGGAATCCCGGACAGCGTAACGCCTTTCATTCTCGCCGCCCAGGACCTCGCGCCCGCGGACACCGCGACGCTGGACCCGGAGCGAGTGATCGGGCTGCTCACCGTGGCGGGCGGGCCCACCTCGCACACCGCGATTCTGGCCAAGGCCCTGGGCATTCCGGCCGTGGTCGCCGCGCCGGCGGCGGCCGGAATCGCCGAGGGCACGGAGATCGTGCTGGACGGCACCGCCGGGGTGGCGGAGCTCGAACCGAGCGCGGCCCGTCGCGAGGAAGTCCACGCGCTGCGGGCGCGTCAGGCGGACGCGCCGACCGGTCCGGGGCGCACGTCCGACGGGCACGCGGTGCCCCTGCTCGCCAATGTCGGTTCCGTCGCCGATGCGCGGCTCGCCGTCGAACTCGGGGCCGAGGGCGTCGGCCTGTTCCGGACCGAATTCCTGTTCCTGGACCGGAAATCCGCCCCCACCGTAGCCGAGCAGGCCGAGCGATACGCGGAGATCTTCCGGGTGATGGGCGACCGGCCGGTCATCGTCCGCACCCTCGACGCGGGCTCGGACAAACCGCTGCCCTACCTCGACCTGCCGGACGAGGAGAACCCGGCGCTGGGTGTACGCGGACTACGGTTGAGCAGCGTCGATGAGGGGACGCTGCTCGGCCAGCTGGCCGCGATCGAGGCCGCGGTCAAGGAGACCGGGACCCCGGTCAAGGTCATGGCGCCCATGGTCGCCACCGTGGAGGAGGCGGCCTACTTCGCCGCCCGCGCCCGCGCCGCCGGGCTCGAGACGCCCGGAGTCATGATCGAGATTCCCGCCGCCGCACTGCGTTCCGAGCAGCTCGGGGCGGAGGTGGAGTTCTTCTCCCTCGGGACCAATGACCTGTCGCAGTATCTGTTCGGCGCGGACCGGATGTCCGCGGCGGTGGCCGCGCTGCACGATCCGTGGCAGCCCGCGCTCGCCGCGACCATCGCCGTGGCGGTGGCGGGGGCCGCGAAGCAGGGCGTGAAGGTCGGGGTTTGCGGGGAATCCGCGTCCAATCCCGACTTCGCCTGTGTGCTGGTGGGTCTCGGAGTCGAGACGCTGTCCATGGCGCCGCGCTCCCTGGCCGGGGTGCGCGCCCGGCTCGCGTCGGTGACCCGGGCCCAGTGCGCGGC
>NZ_JBSGCY010000199.1:0-9284 GCF_053602115.1 Nocardia sp. NPDC004582
GTCCGCCCGGAGCGGGCGGCGGCGCGCCATAGCCGGGAGCTGCCGGAGGTGGAGCGGCGCCCGGCGCCGAGGCCAGCCAGGCGGTGTCGGACTTGCGGTAGCGCCGCCGGGACGCCTGCTCACGACGTTCCTCCTCGGCCTTGCGCCAGCGGGCGAGCTCGAGATCGTTGAGCGCGAAGTTCTGGAGTTGGATCCCGCCCCAGGTCTCCTCGCCGGTGACCTGCCCCTCCACGGTGGCGCCCAATCCCAGTGGCACCGCGACGAATTGCCGGATGGTGCCCTTGCCGGAATTGATGCCGTCCAGCCACGGCTGCCGGGGCAGCACCACATAGTTCTGCGGATCGCGATCGAGCCGGGCGCTCCACGGCTTCCCCGACACCGCGCACACCTTGCCGACGCCGATCTGCAGCGCCGCGGGCTCCTTCGCGGAGAACGACAGCCACATGGCCTCGCGCAGGTACATGGGCAGCATGACACCGCCGCGTTCGGCCCACTCCGGCGGCACCGAGGCGGCGAAGTCCGCCACCCGGCGCACCGGGAACTCGCCGAGCCCGGGCGGCAGCGGATGCGTCCCCTGCTCGGGCAGTCTCAGCGTGCGGATGAACCGTACCCCCACCTCACCGGGCAACACCAGGGTGTTCCCGTCCAGCCGTACCGCGTCTCCTCCCATGCTCCGACCCTACGCCCGCCAATCCGCTTGCCGACACCGGAATTTCAGCTTCGCACCCCCGACCGGCACGAACGCGCCCCGCTCGAGGCTCGAGCGGGGCGCGTTCCAGGGCTCGGAGTCAGAACTCCACGAGGCCGTACTCGCCGACCCGATCGCTGAGCACCCGCAGGTGCTCCAGGTCGCCGCCCAGGGTGCGGGCGATGGCGGTGAGCCGGGCGACATAGTGGCTCACCGGGTACTCGGTGGTGATGCCGATGCCGCCGTGCATCTGGATCGCTTCCTGCCCGATGTGCCGGGCCGAGCGCCCGACCTGCAGTCGCGCCCGCGACGCCGCGACCCGGTCCGCGGAACCGTCGGCCACCGCCGCGGTCGCGTACAGGCTCATGGAGCGGGCCAGTTCCAGCGAGACGTACATGTTCGCCGCCCGCTGGGTCAGCGTCTGGAACTTCGACAGCGTGACCCCGAACTGCTTGCGCGTCTTCAGGTAATCGGTGGTGAGGCGCAGGGCCTCCTCCATCGCGCCCAGCGATTCCGCGCACAGGCTCGCCTGCGCCGCCACCGTGACCGCGTCGATCACCGACTGGGCGTCGCCGCCGTCGCCGAGCGGTTCGGCTGCCGCGGAGGCGAATTCGAGCTGCGCGCCGCGCCGCCCGTCGAAGGTGCGGAACGGGGTGCGGGTGACGCCCTCGGCGTCGGCGGCCAGCAGGAACAGTCCCACTCCCCCGCCCGGCAGCGTGGCGCTGACCACCAGCTGATCGGCGCAGTCGCCGTGCGGCACCGGATTCTTGACGCCGGTGATCCGGTAGCCGTCCCCATCCGGCACCGCGGTGGCGGACAGGTCGGTGGCGGGCCACCGGACACCGGGCTCGTCGTGCGCGAAGGCCAGCAGGAGCTCCCCGCCGGCGAGGGCGGGCAGCACCCGCTGCCGCTGTTCGGCGGTGCCCGCGCGGGCGATCAGCCCGCCCGGGACCAGCACGGCGTCGAGGTAGGGCTCGGGCGCGCCGCGGCGGCCGATCTCCGCCATGACGACCATGGTCTCGACCGGGCCGGCGCCCACGCCGCCGTCCGCCTCGTCGAAAGGCAGTCCGAGGACGCCCAATTCGGCCAGCTGCCGCCACACGTCGCGGTTCCAGCCGAGTTCGGTGTCGATGACCTTCAGGCGCGTCTCCGGGTCGTAGGCGCGGCCCAGCAGGTCCCGGACCGTATCGCGCAGCATGACCTGTTCATCGGTGAGTTCGAAATCCATGGCGGCGGCTCACAATCCGAGGATGGTGGAGGCGATGATGGTGCGCTGCACCTCGCTGGAGCCTCCGTAGATGGTGGTCTTGCGGTAGTTGAGGTAGCCGGGGCCGCTGCGCTGCGCCCAGCCGGGCGAGGCGATGTCGGCGGCGTTCACCGGCAGCGCGTCCGGACCGGCGACCTCGAGCAGCAGTTCGGTGGCGGCCTGCTGCAGCTCCGAACCGCGCAGCTTCAGCACCGAGGAGGCCGGATTCGGCTTGCCGTCACTGGAATTCGAGATCACCCGCATCAGGGTGAGCTCCAGCGCCAGCAGCTCGTTCTCGATCTCGGCCACCCGCGCGGCGAAGACCGGATCCTCGAGCAGCGTGCCGCCGCCCGAACGGATCTGCGCCGCATACTCTTTCGCGACGCCCAGCTTGACCTTGGTGCGGCCCACGCCGGTGATGCCGGTGCGCTCGTTGCCGAGCAGGAATTTGGCGTAGGTCCAGCCCATGTTCTCCTCGCCGACCAACTGGTCGGCCGGGACCCGGACGTTCTCGAAGAAGACCTCGTTGACCTCGTGGTGGCCGTCGATCAGCTTGATCGGGCGGATGGTGACGCCCGGGGTCTTCACGTCGAACAGCAGCATCGAGATGCCCGCCTGCTTCTTGACGTTCGGATCGGTGCGGACCAGGCAGAAGATCCAGTCGGCGTACTGGGCCAGGGTGGTCCAGATCTTCTGGCCGTTGACAATGTAGGAGTCGCCGTCGCGGACCGCGGTGGTGCGCAGCGAGGCCAGGTCCGAACCCGCGTCGGGCTCGGAAAAGCCCTGGCACCACCAGATGTCGAGGTTGGCGGTCGGCGGCAGGAAGCGCTGCTTGAGCTCCTCGGAGCCGAACTGGGCGATGACCGGGCCGATCATCTGGGCGTTGAAGGTGAGCGGCTCCGGCACCGACGCCAGCTGCATCTCGTCTTCCCAGATGTGCAGCTGCATGGGCGAGAAGTCGCGGCCGCCCCATTGCACCGGCCACTTGGGCACGGCGAGGTGGTTCTCGTTGAGGATGCGGTGGGTGGTGACGATGTCATCGCGAGAGAGCTCGAGACCGTACTTGACGCGGTCGCGGATCTCCGCCGGGATCTTGGTCCGGTAGAACTCGCGCAGTTCTTCCCGGAATGTCACCTCATCGGGTGAAAGGGCCAGCTTCATTGCTTCTCCCGAGCGTCGCTGTGATGTCGCCATCAAACCTACCCCCCGGTAACGATCGGTTTGTCACCCGGATCACACCCGGCGGCAGGCGCGGCGGCGCGGCGCGCACACCGAACTGGTACGTTGCCGGAGAATCCGATACCGCGATTTCGCGGCGTCGGGCTGTCCAAGCTCGGCGAGAATCACGACCACGCAGGAGCAGCCAGAGTGAACGGCAGCACGCTTTTCCCGCGCGCCGCGGCGATCGCCGCGATGACCACCGTCGCCGCCCTGGGCGTCGGCACGGCCGCGGCCGATTGGACCGAGACGACGCCCCAGATGGCCATCGACCAGCTCACCCAGGCCGTCGGCGACAATGTCGCGGGCAAGACGGCGGTCGCCGACATCGCCAAGACCGCGCAGCTGATCGCCGCCGCGAAGATGGAAAACGTTCAGTTCACGCCGTTCTCGTATCTGGCCCCCACCCTGGGCTGCGGTTTCAACATGCCGTTCAGCCTCACCTCGGCCACCGCCGTCACCGGCGTCGCGGGCCCGGCCGCCACGGTCTCGCTGCCCGCCGGCACGGTCAGCTTCCAGGTCATGGCCCAGCAGAACGGCTTCCCCCTCTCCTCGGGCCTGACCGTCGCCTGGCTGAACCTGAACAACGGCCGCAGCGGCATCACCGCCCTCGACGACCACACCGAATACAGCCTCCCGACGCTGTCGAAGAACGTCGAGACCGGCCCGGGCACCGTGATCGCCTCGCTCTGGGGCACCATCGACTACCCCAACGCCCGCTGCGTCGTCCTCCCGACCGTCGGCCTCTCGACCGTCCCGGACGCCCCCGCGGCCCAGGCCACCCCGCCCGCCGCCACCCCGGCGAGCCCCGACGCCTCCGGCGCGACCCCCTCGACCACCCCGGCCGCGCCGACCACCGCCGCGCAACCGCCGAGCGCCGACACCCCCGGCAGCGCCCCCGCTTAGCCCCCCGAAAACACAACGCCCGCATCCATTCCGGATGCGGGCGTTTGTTTCGGAGTCGCCACCGCGCGAGCGCGGCGTCGCGAGCTCAGAAGCGCGGCTTGCGCCGGTGCTGGTCCGGGCGCTTGCCCTCGCGGCGCGGGGCGCGGCTCATGGAGCGGCCTCCCGGCGGGCCGGCGTCGAGCTGCAGGTCGATGAGCTGGCCGCTGATGCGGGTGCGGCTCAAGGCGTTCAGCGTCTCGTTGGACAGGTCGGCGGGGAGCTCCACCAGCGAGTGGTCGGGGCGGATGGAGATGTGCCCGAAGTCGCTGCGGCGCAGGCCGCCCTCATTGGCGATGGCTCCCACGATCGCGCCGGGCGCGACCTTGTGCCGCTTGCCCACCGAGATCCGGTAGGTGACCAGCTCCTGGCCGGTCACCCGGTGGCGGGACGGGCCGCTCGGCTCGCGGCGTTCCCGCGGGCCGCGTTCCCGGTCGTCGAAGGAGCGGGGGGCGCGTTCGCGGCGCTCGCGCGGGGCGGGCTCCGGGTCGGGCTCCATGAAGAAGTTGTCGCCGTCGTGGCCGCCGACCGCCAGCGCCGCCGCGATGTCCACCAGCGGGATGTTGTGCTCGCGCTCGTATTCCTCGATGAGCTTGCGGAACAGCGGCAGGTTGTCCGAGTTGAGGTTCTCGGTGATGGCGTCGTGGAACTTGGTGACGCGCTGGGCGTTCACGTCCTCCACGGACGGCAGCTGCATCTCCTGGACCTGCTGGCGGGTGGCGCGCTCGATGGCGTCGAGCAGCCGGCGCTCGCGCGGGGCCACGAACAGCAGCGCCTCACCGGAGCGGCCCGCGCGGCCGGTGCGGCCGATGCGGTGCACGTAGGACTCGGTGTCGTGCGGGATGTCGTAGTTGACGACGTGCGAGATGCGTTCCACGTCCAGGCCGCGGGCGGCGACGTCGGTGGCGACCAGGATGTCGAGCACACCGGACTTGAGCTGGCCGATGGTGCGCTCACGCTGCGCCTGCGCGATGTCGCCATTGATGGCGGCCGCGGAATACCCACGCGCGCGCAGCTTTTCGGCCAGCTCCTCGGTGGCCTGCTTGGTGCGCACGAAGATGATCATGGCCTCGAAGGACTCGACCTCGAGGATTCGGGTCAGCGCGTCCAGCTTGCGCTGATACGACACCAGCACCCAGCGCTGGGTGATGTTGGTGTTGGTGGAGGTCTTGGCCTTGACCGTGATCTCGGTCGGGTTCTTCAGGTACTGCTTGGAGATCTTGCGGATCGCCGAGGGCATGGTGGCCGAGAACAGCGCGACCTGCTTCTCGTCGGGCGTGTCGGCGAGGATGCGCTCCACATCGTCCTGGAAGCCCATCTTGAGCATCTCGTCGGCCTCGTCGAGCACCAGGTACTGCAGCTGCGACAGGTCCAGGGTCCCGCGCTCGAGGTGGTCGATGACGCGGCCCGGCGTGCCGACGACCACCTGCGCACCGCGCTTGAGACCCGACAGCTGCACCGCGTAGTTCTGCCCGCCGTAGATGGGCAGCACGTGCAGGCCGGGCATGTGCACCGCGTACCGGCCGAACGCCTCGGCGACCTGGATCGCGAGCTCTCGGGTCGGGGCCAGCACCAGGGCCTTCGGGGCCTTGCCGGTCATCTCGATGCCCATCAGGATCGGGATGGCGAAGGCCGCGGTCTTGCCGGTACCGGTCTGGGCCAGGCCCACCACGTCCGCGCCGTCGAGCAACGGCGGAATCGTCGCCGCCTGGATGGGCGACGGCGACTCGTAGCCGACATCGGCGATGGCCCGCAGAATGCGGTCATCGATGCCGAGATCGGCGAAGGACGGGCCGGAAACGTCCCTCTCGTCGTCAGTGGGAACGCTGTCGGCCGGTGAGGTGCTCATTGCCATGGATTTTACTGCCTGCTAGCTGCGGGGTTGACCATCGGGTGAATACCCTGGGAGTCGTGCAACCGGACAACCCGCCCGCGCCCGCCCTCCCGCCGCCCTCGAGTCCGGTTTCCGGACTCGGAAATACCGAAGTCGCACCCGTCCACAACTACGTCGCCGGGACCCTGGCCACCGCGGATGCGGCCAGCTCGGGAGCCGTGGCGACGGCCGCGCCCGAACCCGGCGCGGCGGCCCGGCGGCAGGCCGGCACCGCACCCGCGGGTTCGGTGGACGTGGCGGTGGTGCAGTTCGATCCGCACACCGACACCGTGGCCAATCTCACCGCTCTGCGCGCCGAGGTCAAAGCGGCCAGCGAACTCGGAGCGAAGGTGGTGGTGGCCCCCGAGTATTCGATGTTCGCCACCAAGCGCCTCGACGAGCGGGTGCTGGCCGCGGCGGAACCGCTCACCGGCGAGTTCGTCACCGGATTACGTGGCGTGGCAGCCGAATTCGGCGTGCACGTGGTCGCGGGCGTGGTCGAGGCCGGAGGCCCGGACCAGCCCGCCGGGCACATCTACAACACCCTCGTCGCCGCCTCCCCGGACGCCGAGTTCGCCGCGGTGTACCGAAAAGTTCATCTGTACGACGCTTTCGGCTCCCGCGAATCCGACCTACTCATCCCCGGACCGCTCGACCAGTCCCAGACCTTCACCGTCGACGGGGTCGTGTTCGGCATGCAGACCTGCTTCGATCTGCGCTTCCCCGAAGGCATTCGCCGTCTGGCCGCCGCCGGCGCGCACACCCTGCTGCTGCCCGCGCAGTGGATTCCCGGTCCCGGCAAGGTCGATCAGTGGACCACGCTGCTGCGCGCCCGGGCCATCGAGAACACCATGTACGTGGCCGCCGCCGACCAGGCCGCGCCGCGCGGCTCCGGCGCCTCCATGATCATCTCCCCCACCGGTGCGGTGCTGGCCGAACTCGGCGATCAGCCGGGCATCGCCACCGCTCGCGTCGATCTGGGGCACCTGGGCGAGGTCCGGACCACCAACCCCAGCCTGGCGCTGCGCCGGTACACCATCCGCGGCGAATGAGCCCCCGGTGAGCCGGGGCTCACGCAACTAGACTGAATATCGATGATCTATCCGGATCGGGGGGCCGCCGGGCGTGCGCTGGGTGGGGTGTTGGAGCACCTGCGCGCGGCGGATCCGCTGGTGCTGGGACTGCCCCGCGGCGGGGTTCCGGTGGCGGCGGCGGTGCACGAGGCCATCGGCGGGGATCTGGACGTACTGCTGGTCCGCAAGCTGGGGGTGCCGTGGCAGCCGGAACTGGCCATGGGCGCGATCGGCGAGGACGGGGTCCGGGTCCTCAATCGCGACGTCGTGCGGCATACCGGCGTGACCCGCGAGCAGCTGGCCGATATCGAGCACGTCGAACGGGCCGAGCTGGAGCGGCGCCGGCGCGTGCTGCGCGAGGGGGCGCCGATCGACATGACGGACCGGACCGTGGTGATCGTCGACGACGGCATGGCCACCGGCGCGACCGTGGCCGCCGGATGCGAGATCGCGCGTCGGCACGAGCCCCGGCGGGTGGTCGTGGCGGTGCCGGTGTCCTCGGCCGAAGCGCTGGACCGGATCCGGGCCATCGCCGATGAGGTGGTGTGCCCGATGGTGCCGCGCAACCTGGGCGGGGTGGGCGGCGCGTATCGCGACTTCCATCAGCTCACCGACGCGGAGGTGGTGCGGCTGCTGCGGCCCGCGAACGCCCGCGACCCGGAACGGTGAACGCCGTCAGACCAGCGAGCGGGCGTGCACGAAATCGACCACCTCGGCGGTGACCGCGGCGTGCGCGGGCTCGTGCAGCAGATCGTGGCCGGTGTCCGGATAGGCGAGGAAACGCGCCCCGACCTGTTCGGACCAGGCGCGGACCGGATCGATCGGCGCGCGCCGATCATCCGCGCCGTGCACGATCAGCACCGGCAGGCCCTCGGGCAGCCGGGGGCCCGGCCAATCCGATTCACTGGCGGTCGCCGCGGCGGCGCGGGAGCGGGCCTCGGCCGAACTTCCGCCGGAAACCGTATGGCCGCGGCCGCGATTCGCGACCGCGCTGCCGCGCGCGGACTTCGGCGACCGGCCCTCCAGCACCGCCTGCGGCGTACCGGAGAGCACCAGGCCCGAGAAGTCCCGCGGTCGCGCGTCCCGCAGCACCGCCAGCGCGGTGGCCGCGCCGAGCGAGTGGCCCATCAGGAAGGGCGTGGAGTCGGAGTGTTCGTGCACCTGATCCAGGAACATGCGCGCGTCGGCGGCCAGTTCGTGAATATTGCCGGGCCGCTCCGGGTCTCCTTCGCTGAGACCGTGGCCCGAGGTGTCCAGGGCCCAGAGTTCGATTCCGTGGGCGGCGAGGGCCCGGGCGAACCGATGGTAGTGCGCGCTGTGCTGGCCGATTCCGGGTAGCAGAGCCAGGACGGCCTGCGCGTTGTCGAGCTGCCATCGTCGGTAGTGAAGGCGGCCGCGAGCGCCCGCGAGGTAAAGCATCGGCAGATTGTGACAGACCGGACGCGGCTATGGGGGAGCTCCGAACAGGCAACTGGCCAGTAATGACCGGAGGGGCCGAACGGTCGGCTCGAGTTCTCGGTCCGGGGCCGCTCGCGGCGGACCGGACCGGACGGGCGACCCGGTCCGGCCCGCCGGGCGACACGCCGGAATGGCGGGCCGATTTCTGGCGTCCGACCGGGCGCTGAGCCGATCCGGGCCACCGCGACGCGCACGAGTCGCGTTGTCTCCCAACACCGCCCGCAAACGGGCGCTGACGTGGGCGGCTCGCGGCCCGGACGGCCCGGCGCGCGGGTCCCACCTGGCGGCACATCACACCGCCCGCAGTCATTACGCTATGGCCGACTCGGCACGTGACGATCCCCGGCCGGGCGGGCGGAGCAATGGCACAGGAGGGCCGCGGTTGATGCTGTTCGGTGATCGTGTCGTGTGCAGCACCGGAGACCTGGTGGCGGCGGCGCGTTGTGAGTTCGCGCTGCTGCGCGCGCTCGACGCCGAACTGGGACTGGTGACCCCCGTCGAGTTCCCGTCGCGCGGGGCCCTCACGCGCATCCCGGACCCGGCCGTCGAACATCGCCTCGCCGACCTCCGTGACCGCCACGGCGACGCGGTCACCCGCATCCGCCTATCCCGGGCCGCCGCGGCCGCTCTCGGCGTGGCCGCCCTCACGCCCCCGGACGCCGACCCGCTCACGGGCCTACCCGACGACCATCCCCGCGCGCTACGCCGCGACACCGCGGCCCCCGAGCACACGCGGGACGAGGCGCTGGCCGGACTGCGGGTCGCGCACGAGCAGACCGCGGCGGC
>NZ_JBSGCY010000200.1:0-9259 GCF_053602115.1 Nocardia sp. NPDC004582
CGGTGCGGCCGTGCGCCGCAGCGCCGGGGCCACCGGCCGCCCGGCGAGCAGCCCCGCGACCGTGCCCTGCTCGAGCGCCTTGCGGTAGGTCTTGGCCGCCGACTGGCAGGCGTCGACGGTGTGGTCGATATCGGCGTCGGTGTGGGCGGCGGAGTTCACGAAGGACTGGCCCAGCACCCCGCGATCGAGCAGCTCCTGCAGGAACAGGGTCCGGAACGGCTGGGACGGAACGCCTTCCGGGTCCCGGGTGAGGAACACCAGGCACGACGGCCGGCCCGCCACCTCCAGATAGTCGGAGATACCCAGATCGGCGGCGATGGCGTTCACCCCGGCGGCCAGGCGGCGACCGGATTCCTCCATGCGCGCCACGGGATCACCGGCGCGGTAGGTCTCGACCACGGCCCGGAAGGCCGCCAGCGACGCGGTTTCCGGCCCGTGCGTGGTGGACAGCAGGAACACCCGGTCGGCGTCGGTGCGCAGCCCGCCCAGCTCCATGTACTCGCGTTTCCCGGCCAGCGCCGAGAGCGGGAAGCCATTGGCCATGGCCTTGCCCCAGCACGACAGGTCCGGCACCACGCCGTAGAGCTGTTGCGCCCCACCGGCCGACCAGCGGAACCCGGTGATCATCTCGTCGAAGATCAGCAGCGTGCCGTAGCGGTCGCACAGGGCGCGCACGCCTTCCAGGAAGCCCGGCGCGGGATCGGCCAGGGCCGTAGCCTGTTCGAGGATGACGCACGCGATGTCCACGCCGCGCAGCACGGCTTCCAGCGATTCCAGGTCGTTGTAGCGGAACTTCACCGTCGGGGCCGCCGGGATCCCGGCGTTCATCTCCGTCACCCCGATGAACCAGTCGTCGACCGAGAAGAACGGCTGATCGCAGATCGCGACCTGCTCCCGCCCGGTCGCCGCACGCGCCAGCCGAACGGCGGCGGTGGTCGTGTCGGAGCCGTTCTTGGCGAACTTCACCATGTCCGCGCCCGGCACCAGGCTCAGGAAGTCCTCGGCCGCGGCCAGTTCCAGCTCGGTGGGCCGCGAGAAGTTGACGCCGTCGGCGATGGTGCGCGCGACCGCGTCGACCACCGGCGCGAAGCCGTGGCCGAGGGTCACCGAGCGCAGGCCCATGCCGTACTCGACGTATTCGTTGCCGTCGGCGTCCCAGACCCGGGCGCCGCTGCCGCGCACCAGGATCGGGGCCATGTCCTCGGGATACTGGTCCGCGCCGCGGGCGTAGGTGTGCGCGCCGCCCGGGACCAGTTCGTGCAGGCGCGCCTGCATCGCGTTACTGCGCCGGTAGTCACGCATCGTGCTCACCCCCGGCGGTGATGGCCCACAGGTCGTGGTCGCCGCGGTGTCCGTCGAATCCGGTGTAGCTGCGCATGGTTCCCTCCTTGTGCAGGCCCGCGTCGGCGGCGACGGCGGCCGAGGTGGTGTCTGTCGCCGCCACGGCGGTACTGACCCGGAACAGTCCGAGGCGGTCGAAGGCGTAGGCCAGCAACGCCCGGGTGGCGGCCGTGCGCACGGCGTCGTCGGCGCGGCCGGGGTCGGCCCACAGCTGGATCCGGGCATTGCGATCGAACAGGTCGAGGTCGAACAGCCGGGCGGTGCCGGCGTAGGCGCCCGCGACGTCGAGGACGAACAGCAGACCGGCGGGGGAGCGGACGCCCGCCGCGCTGAGGGCGATCTCGCGTAGCCACGCCGTTCCGCTGCTACCGATTCCGTCGGCGGCCGCGGGTCCCGCGTTACGCAGTGCCGCGGCCCGCGCCGGACCGTCGCCGGGCTGTGCCGAACGCAGCACCACCCCGTCGTGGCCGGGCAGCGGCAAGGTCACGGGCCGGGCGGGCAGCAGCCGCTGCGCGGCCCGCCACACCTGCCCGGCGCGATAGCGGGCCTGGACACCGAAAACCGTTGCGGCATTCGGTATTACCGGTTCTCGCTCCGTGTCGCCTGACCGGGGCGGCGGGGGCGGGGTGCGGTGTTCGAGGGTCCGTTCGGTCCACATCTCGGTGAACCCCTTGGGCGGTACCTCCGCCCGCGTCATCGACCACAGATCGTGATCGGCCCGCGCGCCGCCGACGTCGAAGTGCAGCCGCATGCGGCCCTCGCGCACGAACCCGATCTGCGCCGCGCCATTGGTGGCGGCCGCGTTCCCGGGCGAGATCGGCGCGTTCACCCGCTCCAAACCCAGTGCGTCGAAGGCGAAGTCGAGGATCAGGCCCGCCGCGATGCCGCCGAAGCCGTGCCGCCCCAGCCGCGCGTCGATCCAGATCCCCATCTCGCCCTGTTTGGCGCGATCGTCGATATTGCCGATCTCCACCTGTCCGGCGAAGCGGCCGTCGATCTCGATGACGGTGGCCACCCGCCGTCCGGCGCGGGCATTGGTCGACGCCTCCAGACACTCACGCACCCAGGACTTCTCGGTGTGCCGTTCGGCCCAGCCCAGGGTCGAGGTATGCCAGAACGGTTCCAGGAAGGCCCGATCGCGCAGCCGCAGCGCCCGCCACTGCGGGAAGTCGGTGTAGCGCGGCAGCCGGAGCAGCAGGGTGCTGCCGTGTAATCGCGCCGGGCCCAGGGGCAGCGTTGCCGGCTTCCCGCTCACGAGTGGGGCCGCTGCTTTCCCAGCGACGTGGTCTTGACCGCGCCGTCGGTGCCCACCGACATCCGCCAGTACACCCCGGCCGAATCCTTCAACACGATTCCCCCTTCGCTGCGATCGGAAAGATAAGCCCCACTGTTCAATACGGCCGACAGCACCGTCCCGTCCCGGTCCTGGACCTGGAGGATGTCGGTGCCGGGCTGGAAGGCCTGCGCCACCGTGGTTCCGGCGAACCGCGCCCCGTGGATCGCCCCGCGCCCGATCACGTGCCAGCCGTCGGGGAAGGACTTGGGGTCCACGTCCTCGAACGACCCGGAGATCAGGTTGATGGCGGTCCCCTCGGCCACGCCCTTGGGATCGACCCGCACCTCGATCGGCGGTGCGTCCAGATCCGGATCGAACTGCACATTGGCCAGATACGGCTGCCGGCAGTGGATCAGGTCCAGGCACACCTTGCGCGCGGCCACCTTGCAGTTGACCAGGCCGAACTGGGCGGGCCCGCCCGCCGGGCCGCCGATGGTGAGCGCGGTGTCGGCGCCCTCGAACCACACGTTGGTCAGCCACCAGTCATTGGCCGGGCCGTCGACGAACACGTGCTTGTCGGTGGTGCGAGGGTCGTTGTCGGAGACGAATTCCACATTGGCCAGGGCCAATCCGGCATTGTGGTCGCCGCCGGTGCCCAGCACACCGATGCGGTTGTTGGTCAGCTTCGACGAGGTCACATAGTTCTGGATGCAGGAGGTGACGATTCCGTAGCCGAAATTGTTGATGTCGGAGTTGATGACGGTCGTGCCGCCGGTATTGCGGTCGAGCACCAGCCCCCGCTGCTCCTGGAACCGGGGCGCGTTGTCGCTGAGGTGATTGCCGCGCAGCACCACCGAGTCGAAGGTGCAGCGGAAGCACTCCGACAGCCGCACCGCGGTGGCCTTCGCGCCCGAGAAGTAGAAGCCCAGGCGGGAGAAGCGGACCCGCTGTTTGCGCTGCAGCGCGATGAAGGTGTCGTCGCCGTCGTAGCCGATGGTGGTGACGTCCGCGCCGTCGCCGAGCACCGTCGCGTAGTCCGACAGCGCGGGGAAACGGGTGAGCGAATACTGTCCGGCCGGGATGTAGAGCACCAGCGGACGGCCGCTCACCGCCGCGGCCTTCTCGAAAGCCTCGGTGTCGTCGGCCTTGCCGTCCCCGACCGCGCCGAAATCCTTCACATTGCGGGCGGAGGGCTGATCGGTCACGTGCGGGGACCGGAATTCGGTGTCGCCCCCGGAGCCACCAGTCGAGCACGCCGCCGCCACCGGCAGGATGGCCGCCGCCCCCAGCCCGGCCATGAGCATGCGCCGTCGCCGCACGCCGCCGCCGGTACTCGCCGCAGCGTCTTCTTCCGTACGGTCGGTCCCCCCACCACCCTCGATCACCGCTTGACCAGATCGAGCGGATGCCGGACCAATTCGCCGACACTCTTGTGCGGCCGCGAGAACACCACGGTCCCGATCAGCCGCTTGTTGTCGTGGCCGAAGGTGGCCACCGCGCCGCGCACCTGATTGGAGGTGGTCTGGCCGAGTTCGATCACGCCGATGGTGCAGTCACAGCGCCGCGCCAGCGCGATGGCGTCGGCCGCCGCGGTCACCGGCGCGCACTCCACGATGATGTGGTCGAATTCGCTGCGCAGCTTGGACATGATGTCGGCGAACCGTTCCGAGTCGAGCAGGTCGGGGGTGCGGAAATCCATGCCGCCCAGCGGCAGCACATTGATCCCCACCTCGGGCCAGGCCATCACCGCCGCCGAGGGGTTCCCGTTGCTGCGCAACAGTTCCGCGAGCCCGGCCGCCGCGGCCGCGGGCGAACGCCGGGTGGACCCGTGTCCGGTGGTGTCGGCGTCGACCAGCACCACCCGCGCGCCGGTGTCGGCGAAGGTGCGCGCCAGCCCGATCGCCACGTCCGGTTCCGAATGCGGGGACAGTGAGGTCAGCAGCAGGCTGACCAGTTCGGGATCCTCGGTGAGCCGGGTGCGCAACCGCCGCAGTTCCCCGGCCGCGCCGGGCCGCCCGTCGTCCACGATGCCCAGGATCGGCACCGGGAGAAAGGCTTCCAGCTCGGTGGAGGTGCGCACCCGCTTGTCGAGCTTGTCGCGCACGACGGCCGCGCCCACGCCGAGCATCAGCCCGGCCAGCACGCCGAGGATGTAGAAGCGCTTCTTCTGCGGGGCGCTGGGCTGGGCCGGGGTCTGCGCCTTGTCGATCACCTCGGCGCGGGCCGCGGGCGCGGCGTCGCTCTGGGTGACCTCGAGCCGCGAGACCAGCGCGCGGAACTGGGAGACCACCTCGTCGGCCAGGGTGCGCGCCCCGGCCGCGGTGGAATCCTTCACCGAGATGACGATGATGGTGGTGGCCGGGGGCGAGACCGCGGAGATGCGGCCGCGCAGATCGTTCACCGAGGTCTCGAGACCCAGCTGGTCGTGGACGAAGGTGGCGACGGTGACGCTGTTGGCCAGGTCCACATACGAGCGCACCCGCTGCTGCGCGGCCAGTCCGCCCTGATAGGAGTCGTTGACCGAGGTTCCGGTCGCCATGGACACGTACACCGAACTGGTCGCCGTGTACTCGGTCGGCAGGGTGCTCGCGTAGCCGTAGGCCGCCCCCGTGCAGAGCACCACCGCGGCAACGATTATCGGCCAGCGCCGCCGCAGCAGCCGCCAGTAGTCGATCAAACCCATTGCGCTGTCCTCGTTTTCCCGGATGGAACGCCGGCCCCCGGCAGCTTTTCCATTCGTCTTCGGAATTCACCAACAACCAGATACGCCAGCCAGGCCAGCACCACGGCCTGCAGGTATTTGCCGAGCATCTCGACGGTGCCGAGGATGCCGCGCTCGAACAGCACCGGGACCTCGATCACCGACAGGCCCAGGATGGCCATGGCCAGGTACTTGCTGTAGAGGGCCCGGATCCAGACGAGCAGCAGCACGAAGGTGATCGTGACCCCCACCGCGACCCCGAGGTAGCCGCCCAGCACGTAGCCCTCGTTGATATTGCCCTCGGCCAGCGACACCTCCACCGTCGACATGTCCACCGATCCGCCGCGCACCTGCTCGGCCCAGGCCGCGCCGGAGCGGAACTTCTCCGCGCCCAGCAGCTGGGTGGGGATCAGGCTCTGGAAGGCGTGCACCGCCACCTGCTGCGGCGTGAGCCACGAGTGCGGGCCCGCGAACCAGGCGTCGGTGGCGGCCTCGAGCAGATCGAAGCGGCGCAGCATGCTCAGGAACGGGTGCACCACCGCCGGATACTGCGCATCCACCTGCGCCGCTTCGGCTTTGGCGGCGGAATCGGTCTTGAGCGACTGCAGCCAGCCGAACCCGCCGAGCGCCAGGGCGATGATGCTCAGCACACCGATCACATTGCGCCGGGTCCAGCCGGTCATGGCGAAACGCACGGCGATGGCCAGGGCCGCGCCCATGATCGGCGTCTTGGACTGCACGGTCGCCGTCCACAGCAGTTCGCCGCCGGTGAGCGCGCCGACCACCAGCAGCGTGGTGCGGCCGGAATCGCTGCGGAAGAACACGATCAGGCCGACCGCGCCCAGGGTGGCCAGAATGGTGACCAGATTGATCAGCGGGTTGGGGCTCTCGAGTTCGCCGGCCTTGCCGGTGGAGCCGGTGGCGTAGGCGGCCAGCCGGCCCAGGGTGCCGACGCCGTAGAGCAGGAACAAGGTCTGGATGAAGACCGGATCGCCCGCGAAGGGCGCGGTGCGCGGCGTCGTGCGCGGTGGCCGTGTGCGCACCCACAGGACATAGGCGATGATCAGGCCCGCGTAGAACCACAGGCCGAAGATCACCGGGCGCAGTACCGCGGCGATGCCGTCGTCGTAGCCGTACTCGTACAGCCGTGGATCGGGCACGTTGTCGCCGAAGCCGGGTATGGGTTTGACCCACAGCAGCACCACCGGCCGCGCGATGAACGACAGCGACCAGTGCGCGGTCTGCGCGATGAGGAACACCCGGGCCACGCCGGGCAGGAACATCGCGGCCACGACAATTGTCGCCAGGGCTGCGGCGACGAGGAATACGGCGAACTGCGCGGAGGCCATCACTCTCCCATCACCCCCTTATGTCCGCCGGGCGGGCCGCGGCGTTACCCGCTTGCGGGAAGGTCTTTTTCGCCCGGACCGACCCGTTCATGCCAGGGCGTCGACGATCTCGCGGGCGCGGTCGGCGTAGCTGTGCGCGCCGGTGACGATGCGGTGGTGGCCGGCCTCGGCGACCTTGGCGGCCTGCTCGGGATATTTGGTGCAGCGGCGCAGGATGTCGCGCAGTTCGGCGGGGCCGGAGAACAGGTAGCACTCGGTGTCGTCCTGCAGCAGTTCGGCGTGCTCGTCGGTGCGCTCGCCGACGAAAAGC
Source organism: Nocardia sp. NPDC004582 (assembly GCF_053602115.1). Lineage (NCBI taxonomy): Bacteria > Bacillati > Actinomycetota > Actinomycetes > Mycobacteriales > Nocardiaceae > Nocardia > Nocardia sp. NPDC004582. The sequence continues at coordinate 6,978 of NZ_JBSGCY010000200.1, forward strand.
CCACCGGCGGCGGGGACTTCGAAGGTGCGGCAGGTGTGGGTGTCGCGGTTGTCGGAGTTGAGCAGCACCAGGTTGGCGGTGACCGCGGCGACGGCGGCGGAGAAGTGCTCGCCGTAGACCGGGCCGCCGACGTCCGCGCCGGTCTGCCACAGCGCGCGCACCCGCCGCCAGCCGGGGCCGCGCAACAGCATGTCGCCGTGGTGTTCTCGGGCCAGGGAGATCAAGAGGTCTTGACGGTCAGGCCGGACCGCGCCGATGAAACCGAGCAGGAATCGGCGCACGGTGCGGCGCGCGGTGATGTGGTGCAGCGCCGGATCATAAGCACTACGAACGAATTTCACGTTCCGCGCGCCGCGTGCGGTCAGCTCGGGCACGTTGTGCCATTTGGTGGTGACGATGAGGTCCCATGCGGACTCGTGCTCCAGGTACTCCGGGCTGGTGTTGTACGGATTGGAGACGTCGTCGGGGCTGTAGTGCACATGCAGACTGGCGCGGGCGCCGAGCAGCCGCTGCTGATCCAGGTGCACGGACTTGAAGGCGAACAACATGTCCGGCGCGAATGTCCGCGCGGCGCTGTCGATCTCGTGATGTAGGGCTTCCACATCCCAGGGCGCGCGGCGGTGCGCGACCTTCGAGTACACCCAGGGCGGCGACAGTCGCGCGGGCAGCGTCACCGCGGTGGTGTCGATGACCACCACCTCGTGCCCGGCCTGCCGGAATCCGTCGGCGAGCGAGCGCGCGTTGCTGCCCACCCAGTCATCCCCGACGAAGAGCACCTTCACGCCACATCCCCCTTGGTCAGCAGTGCGGTGGCCGGTTCGATCGGTCCTGCCCGCCGGGCCCGTTCCCGGACCATGAGCCAGCGCACCCGGATGATGTACCACAGCGCGACACCGAATTCCGCCGAAACGGTGCCATAGACCAGGCTCCACACCGATCCGGTGCGCATGGCCACCACCAAGGCCGTCGCCGCGACGCAGGTTCCGATGATCGCGCCGATCAGCACCCCGATGGTGTCCTGCTTGACCGGCAGCACGGCGGTGGTCACGTACGAGGTGACGGTGGTGGCGGGCAGAATGAGGATCTCTACCCGCAGCAGCGAGATCGCGCCGGTGAAATCGTCGGTGTAGATCAGGTGGATCAGGGCCGGCGCCATGATCCAGACCGAGACCATCGCCAGGCAGGCCAGGGTGACGCTGCCGACGAGCATCTGAATCTGATTGCGCCAGAACTGATCGTCGCCGCTGCGCCGGGCCATGCGCGGCAGCAGCGCGAAGCCGATCGGGTCCAGGGTGGACTGGATCGCGCGGACCAGGCGGTCGCCCGCGGAGTACAGACCCAGCGAGGCGGCCTCGAGCACCGCGCCGTAGACCGCGGCCGAGCCCTGGCCGTAGCCGGTGACCAGCAGCCGGGAGGTGAAGATCGGTGCGGCCATGCGCAATACCGCCTTGAGCCCGTGGGGCCGCGCGGGCGGGCCGAACCGACGGAAGGAATCCCACCAGGTCAGCGCGACCGTGGCGATCGAGGAGATGAGCAGGCACAGCACGGCCATGGACGCGCTCGGGAAACGCGGTAGCAGTGCGACGAGCAAGACCAGATAGCCGATGCGCCCCACGCCCTGATACATGGTCGAGGTCCCGAATCGGCCCTGGCCGATCAGCAGCCAGTCCTCCGACACCGACCAGAAGCCGCCGGCGAACAGGCCCAGTAACACCATGTGCAGTTTGGGGGAGACCCCGACGGCCATGGTGACCAGCAGGGCCGCGCCGATGATGGTCAAGGTGGTGGCGCGGATGGCCAGATAGGTGCCGCGCAAGCGGTTCACCTCGCGGTGGCCCGGATCGTCCTCGGGGACCTTGGCGGCCAGGAACGAGGTGACGCCGAGGTCGACCAGCAGCGAGCCGATGAAGTAGGAGGACATGCCGATGGCCAGCAGGCCGGTGCCGTGCGGGCCGAGCATGCGGGCCAGCAGCGGGACGGTGACCAGGGTGATGACGTACTGGCCGTACTTGCCGAAGGTCACCAATCCGATGTCGCGGATGATGCCGCCGATGCCGCCCAGGCCCGCGGACGATTGTTTGCGGTGTTTACCGGTGTCGGCGGAATGGTCCGCGGCGGAGGCGGATTCGCCGTCGGCGGGCCGGTACGCGCCCGACGGGTCGCGCCGCGGGCCCACGACCGGCAGCCGCACGGTCGGCGGTTCGACCGGGTCGCCGTAGAAGGTGGGCTCGGTTACCGGCGGGGGTTTCCGGTCACGACCCACCGAAGCGGATGAAATCGAA
>NZ_JBSGCY010000201.1:0-9071 GCF_053602115.1 Nocardia sp. NPDC004582
CGGCAGCAGCGGCAGCGGCAGCAGCGGCAGCGGCGGCAGCGGCGGCAGCGGCGGCAGCGGCGGCAGCGAGGTCGACGAAAGCAGCGGTGGGGGTGTCACCACGGGTTGGTTCGAGCAGCGGCTCGACGACTTGCGGTCACGCGCAGAGACTTTCGAGGACGCGACCGACCCTGGATCGGTGGCGGCCGGTCCGGGCGGTGCACCACACAGCTCGGGCGCTGCCGCGGCCGGGTTCGAGCTCGCCGACGGGGAGCAGGCGTTGCGGTCGCCGATGGGCGCGACCGTGGTGTCGCTGGCGGAGCCGGGGACCATGGTGGCCGCCGGGGGCGAGGTCGCGGTGCTGGAGGCGATGAAGATGCAGCACGTGGTGCGGGCGGCCGAGCCGTTGCGGGTGCTGCGGCACGCTGCCGCGCCCGGCGAGGTGGTCGATCCGCACGCTGTGCTGGTGAGCTGGGTGGCGGCCGATCATGACGGTCCGGCGACGGATTCGGCGGTCGTGGACCTGGATTCGGTGCGTGCCGACCTCGCGGAGGCGCTGGAGCGCCATGAGATCACCCTCGACGCGCGGCGCGAGGCCGCGGTGGCGAAGCGGCATCGGATCGGGCGGCGCACGGCGCGGGAGAACATCACCGATCTGGTCGACGCGGACAGCTTCGTCGAGTACGGGGCGCTGGCGGTGGCCGCGCAGCGCAGTCGGCGCGGGCTCGAGGATCTGATCGCCAATACCCCCGCCGACGGATTGATCGCCGGCGTCGCCACGATCAATGCCGGCCGGTTCGGCCACGATCGCGCCCGCGCGCTGGTCATGTCCTACGACTACACCGTGCTCGCGGGCACCCAGGGCATGCGCAATCACGCGAAGACCGACCGCATGCTGGAACTGGCTCGCGAGCAACGGCTTCCGGTGGTGTTCTTCACCGAGGGCGGCGGCGGGCGGCCCGGCGACACCGACCACGGCGGCATCTCGGGGCTGGACGTCACCACGTTCCGGGCGATGGGCGCGCTGTCCGGGCAGGTGCCGCTGATCGGCATCGTGTCGGGGCGCTGCTTCGCGGGCAACGCCGCGCTGCTGGGCATGTGCGATGTCGTGATCGCCACGCCCGACGCGAATATCGGGATGGGCGGTCCGGCCATGATCGAGGGCGGCGGGCTGGGGGTATACGCGCCCGAGGACATCGGGCCGGTCGAGGTGCAGCGGCGCAATGGCGTGGTGCATGTCGTCGCCGCCGACGAGGCCGAGGCGGTGGACATCGCCCGCCGCTACCTGTCGTATTTCCAAGGGGCCGAGGCGGAGTGGGAGGCCCCGGATCCGCGCGCGGCCCGGCACGTGGTGCCGGAGAACCGGTTGCGGGCCTTCGACATTCGCGCCGCCATCGCCTCGGTGGTGGATGCCGGCTCGGTGCTGGAACTGCGCCGGGACTGGGGCGTGGGCATCGTGACCGCCCTGGTCCGGGTGGAGGGCCGCCCCTTCGGGCTCATCGCCAATGACTGCCATCACCTGGGCGGGGCCATCGACGCGCCGGCCGCCGACAAGCTCTCGGCGTTCCTGCGGCTGTGCGGCGCGCACGGGCTGCCCATCGTCTCGCTGTGCGACACACCGGGTTTCATGGTCGGCCCCGAGGCGGAGGAGCACGCCACCGTCACCAGGTTCAGCCGCCTGTTCATCGACGCCGCCGCCCTGGACGTGCCCTTCGGCACGGTGATCCTGCGCAAGGGCTACGGGCTGGGGGCCCAGGCCATGGCGGCGGGCTCGTTCCGCGCGCCGCGCTTCGTGATCGCCTGGCCCACCGGCGAGATCGGCGGCATGGGCCTGGAGGGCGCGGTCCGGCTGGGCTTCGCCAAGGAACTGGCCGCCATCGAGGATCCGGACCAGCGGCAGGCCGCCTTCGACGCCCTGGTCGATGCCGCCTACGACGCGGGCAAGGCCCTCACCGCCGCAACGGTTCTCGAACTCGACGACGTCATCGACCCCGCCGACACCCGGCGGTGGATACGGACCCTGCGCTGAGCGTCGGCGCTCTACCCGGATCCCCCGCGCAAACGCCGCAGGCAGGCGTACCCGACCGTGAGGGCCGCGATGCCGCCGAGCGACTGGCCCGCGCTCACATAGCGCGGACGGCGGAGCCGGAGCCTGGTGCGCCGCGCCTCCCGCGCCCGCAGGCGTTCCTCGGTGAGGTCGGCGTAGCGGCCCGGCAGGAAGGTGTCGAAGTACTCGGACACGAAATTGTCGGTGCGCCGCACGGGCAATCGCATATCGCCCATCAGGTCGTCGATGTGGTGGGAGATGTAGGGCCCGATGTAATAGCCTTCGGCCCGCGCGGGCATGACCTCGGCCAGCCAGGCGCCGACCCGGTCGATCTCGCGGTGCATCTCGGCGGCGGGCGGCAGCTCCAGCTCGCCGAGGAAATGCTGGGACAGCCAGTGCGCGGAGATCTCCGCGGACAGCTGGCAGGCGGTGGAGGACCCGTACCCGATGAAGCCGAGGCGCGGATGCTCCGGCGGCAGGATGTGCCGGTACAGCAGGAATCGACCGTCGGACAGGACATCGGTGCGTAGCTCGCGGTCCAGGAACGGCAGCGACTGCCGCCAGCCGGTGGCGAACACCACCAGGTCCGCGGCCAGTCGTTCACCGGTGTCGAGGGTGAGCTCGGCCGCCCCGGAACAGCGCGCGATGTGGCCGCGCCGCAATCGGATCCGGCCCCGGCGGGCCTCCCGGTAGAACTCCTCGCTGACGCCGCCGTGTTCGATGCCGCCGGGCAGCGGCGGCTCGGGCACCAGGATCCGCGGCATCCGCAGCGAGAGCCGCATCAGGAGTTTCAGGTACCGCCAGACCAGCTCGGTCAGCGGTCTGCCCGGGCCGTGCAGCAGCCGCTCGACCCGGCCGAGCCGGTGGTAGCGGAAGAACGCCTCGGAGAACCGATTGAGGTACAGCTGATCCGAGGGCTGCCCGCCGATGAACCGCGGCAGCATCGGATAGGGCTTGCGGAACACCAGGGTGCAGTCGCGGGCCGGTCCGGCGGCCCAGGCCGCGCAGTCCAGGGCGGATTTGCCCGCGCCCACGACCACCACGCGTTTGCCGTCGAAGGCGGCGGGTTCCAGGGCCTGGCTGGAGTGGGCGATCACGCCGCGAAAGACATTGCTGTCCTGAATATCTGGAATGTTCGGTTCGGAGAAGGTCCCGGCGCACACCACCACGAAGTCGAACGCCAGCGCCTCGACCCCGTCGGGCCCGACCACCTCGACCTCGAACCCCTTGCCCGCCTCGGACACCCGGATCACTTCGGTGCCCAGGCGTAGGTAGCGGTACAGGCCGAAGCGTTCCACGTACGACGCGAGATATTCGCGCACCTGCCCGGCGGTGGGGAATACATCGGCCGATTCCGGGTATGGATGATCGGAGTACGCGTAGGTGGCCCGGGAGTTGTTGGTGCGCAACCCGGGATAGGTGCGCGACCCGATCCACACCCCGCCGGCCGCGGTCTCCTTGTCGAAGACGACGACCTCGAAACCGTCGTCGCGCAGGACCTTCGCCGTCACCAAGCCCGCGATACCGGCCCCGATGATCCCGACCCGCACGCCACCCGCACTCGTCACGTCCGCTTATTCCCCTCTGGAACGAACAGGCACAGCCGCGCCACACGCTACGGCAGCGTGCGGCGCGGCGGACCCTCGTCAGAGCGACTCGCCAGGTTTTTGACGAGTTGGGCGTGTCGCGACTTCTCGCCGAAATCGCTTATAACGGACGGACTTACGCGACCGGGAGCTCCGGAATCCGGGTGGCCCGGGCGTACACGGTCTCGCCCTCGGCCAGGTGCAGCGCCTCGGCGTCACCGCGGGTGACCTGCGCGGTGAACAGATCCCCGGTGGCCGCGTTGCGCAGTTCCACACGGACCTCGAAGCCCAGCCGGACCACCCGCTCCACGGTCGCGCGAGTGACCCCCGCGGAATCCGCGGTGCCCTCGTGCGCGGCCAGCGCCATGCTCGGATCCCGGCCGACGCGAATGTCGTGCGGCCGCACCAGATGCCCGTTCAGCTTGGCCACCGCGCCCAGGAACGACATGACGAATTCGCTGGCGGGCCGGTCGTACACGTCCTCCGGGCTGCCGACCTGCTCGATGCGGCCCTTGTTCATGACCGCGATCCGGTCGGCCACGTCCAGGGCCTCCTCCTGGTCGTGGGTGACCAGGACGGTGGTGACGTGCACCTCCTCGTGCAGCCGGCGCAGCCAGGTGCGCAGGTCCGCACGGACTTTCGCGTCGAGCGCGCCGAACGGCTCGTCGAGCAGCAGCACCTGCGGGTCCACCGCCAGCGCGCGGGCCAGGGCCATGCGCTGGCGCTGACCACCCGACAGCTGCGCCGGATAACGATGCTGGAAGCCGTCCAAGCCGACGATCTCGAGCAGGTCGTCGACCTTCTTCTTGATCTCGGCCTTGGGCCGCTTGCGGATCTTGAGCCCGAAGGCCACATTGTCGCGCACGGTCATGTGCTTGAACGCCGCGTAATGCTGGAACACGAAACCGATATCGCGCTTCTGCGGCGACACATTGGTGACGTCCTTGCCCGCGATGGTGACGATGCCGCCGTCGAGGGTCTCGAGGCCGGCGATCGAACGCAACAGCGTGGACTTGCCCGAACCGGACGGGCCCAGCAGCGCGGTCAGCTCCCCGGACGGGATGTCCAGGCTGACATTGTCGAGAGCGGCGAACGTGCCGTAGCGCTTGTTCGCATTGGTCACGGTGATCATTTGGCAGTGCCCCGCTTGCGTTCGAGGAGGGTCATGAGCAGAAGAACAACGAGGGCGATGCCCATGAGCAGGGTCGCCGCGCAGTACGCGCCGAAAGTGTTGTGATCGTTCACGTAGCGCCCGTTCACCAACAGGGTGAGGGTCTGTGACTTTCCGGGCAGGCCGGTCGACACCATGATCACCGCGCCGAATTCACCGAGCGCGCGGGCCACGGTGAGCACGATGCCGTAGGTCAGACCCCAGCGGATCGCCGGCAGCGTGATGCGCCAGAACGTCTGCCAGCCCGACGCGCCCAGGGTGGCCGCGGCCTGCTCCTGGTCGTCGCCGATCTCGTGCAGCACCGGCTCCACCTCGCGCACCACGAACGGCAGCGTCACGAAGATGGTGGCGATGACCATGCCCGGCAGATTGAAGATCACCTTCAGGCCGTGGCTCTCCAGCCCGCCCAGCCAGCCGTGCGCGCCCCACAGCAGGATCAGCGAAACACCCACCACCACGGGCGAAGTCGCCATCGGCAGATCCACCACGCCCTGCAGCAGGTTGCGGCCGGGGAACTTCGCGCGGACCAGGGCGAGCGCGATGATCACACCGAAGATCACATTCACCGGCACCGTGATCGCCACGATCTGCAAGGTCAGATTGAACGCCGAGATCGCCGCGGGCGTGGAGATCGACTCGTAGAACGCGCCGAAGCCGCGCTCGAAGGTGCGCCACAGGATGATGCCCAGCGGCACCACCAACAGAATGAACAGGTACCCCAGCGCCACCGTGCGCAGCGAGATCCTGGTCCCGAGACCGAGTTTCATCTACGACTCCCGTTCCCGGCGCGCCAGGCGATCCGAGGTGACCCGCAGCACGAACAGCGTCAGCAGCGAGATCGCCAGCAGCGCCACCGACACCGCGGCGGCGTTCACCGGCCGGTCCACCTCGATCTGCTGCTGGATGTACTGCGAGGCCATCTGCGTCTTCTTCGGAATACCGCCGCCGATCAGCACCACCGAGCCGTACTCGCCGATCGCGCGCGCGAAGGCCAGACCCGAACCGCTCACGATGGCCGGGGCCAGGGTCGGCAGCAGGATGGTCCGGAAGATGGTCCAGTTGTCCGCGCCCAGCGACGCCGCCGCCTGCTCCACATCCTTGTCGGCCTCGATCAGCACCGGCTGCACCGAACGCACCACGAACGGCAGCGTCACGAACGCCAGCGCCACCACCAGTCCGGGCTGGGTCGCGTTCAGGTGGATGTCGAACGGCGACTGCGGCCCGTACAGCGCCAGCAGCACGATGGAGGCCACGATGGTGGGCAGCGCGAAGGGCAGGTCGATCAGACCGTTCACGAACGCCTTGCCCGGGAACTCGTCGCGCACCAGCACCCAGGCGATGAGGGTGCCCATCACCACGTTGATCAGTGTCACGATGACCGACACGACGATGGTCACCCGCAGCGCGTCCAGTGCGGACGGCGCGGTCACCGCGTCCCAGAAGCCGGACCACCCGTCCTCGAAGGACTTGGCGGTCAGCGCCGCGAGTGGCAGCAGCACGATGATGCTGAGCCACAACACGGTGGTGCCGATGCCGAGCGGACCGACCGACCCGCTCACCCGGAGCCAGGACCGAAGGCCGCCCCGGCCCGCCGCGGGCGGGGGGTTGTCGTCTACCGAAACGCCGGGACCGCGACCGGTCCCGGCGTTCGAGCTGCTGTCACTCACAGTTTCGAGTATCGCTTGTGTCGCAGGTCACCCGGCTACTTGGTGGCCTTGTCGTAGATCTGGGCCACCGAACCGGTGTTCGGGGTGAACAGCTCCTTGTCCACGGTCTTCCAGCCGCCCAGGTCGTCGATGGTGTACAGCTTCTGCGGGGTCGGGAAGTCCTTGGCGTGGTCGGCGCGCACCTTCGGGTCGACCGGGCGGAAGCCGGCCTCGGCGATCGCCTGCTGCGCGTCCTTGGTGTAGAGGAAGTCGCGGAAGGCGGTCGCGTTCTTCAGGTTCTTGGCGTTCTTCAGCACCGCGACCGGGTTGTCGATCCGGAAGGTGGTGTCGGGCACCACGTGCTCGATCGGGTCGCCCTTGGTCTCGGAGAAGATGGCTTCGTTCTCGTAGCTGAGCAGCACGTCACCGGTGCCCTGCAGGAAGGTGTCGGTGGCCTCGCGGCCCGACTTCGGCTGCACGTGCACGTGGCCGAGCAGCTGGGTCAGGTAGTCCAGACCGGCCTGGGTGTTCTTGCCGCCCTCGCTCTTGGCGGCGTAGGGGGCCAGCAGGTTCCACTTGGCCGCGCCCGAGCTGAACGGGTTGGGGGTCACCACCTCGATGCCCGGCTTGAGCAGGTCGTCCCAGGTCTTGATGCCCTTCGGGTTGCCCTTGCGGACCGCCAGGACCACCACCGAACCGAACGGGACGCCCTTGTTGGCGTCGGCGTTCCAGCCCGCGTCGACCAGGCCGGCGTCCACCAGGCGGGTGATGTCGGGCTCGACGGAGAAGCTGACCACATCGGCCTCGGCCCCGTCCTTCACCTTGCGGGACTGATCGCCCGAGGGACCGTAGGAGGCCTGGAACTGGGTGCCCTTGCCGGCGTCGGTCTTGTTGTAGACCGGAATCACCTTGTCGTAGGCGGCCTTCGCGACCGAGTACGCGAACAGGTTGATATTGCCGCCGCCCCCGGCCGCCGCGTCGCCGTCCTTGGTGTCGGACGCGCCGCCGCCGCACGCGGTGAGCACGGTGGCCGCGACCGCGGTGAGAGCGACGGCGAAGGTAGATCGGCGGGAGAGGCGAGTATTGCGGGACATCGGCGTGGACCTTTCGGGCTACCCGCCGGTGGGACGTCGACCGGCGGGAATGAACGTTTGCCGTAGACCCGTCACGGGAGGAACTCCGCGACGGTGGCGCTCCGGCCCGAAGGCCGCCGGGGGGGACGAACACGAACTGCGAAAAATGCGCGCGCCAAGTCTACTCAGACGTGCAGCAGTGCCCGATAGGCGATCAGCGACAGTGAATGTCAGCGACCGCGAGGCAACCCACAGCGATCAGCGCCAATTCATGGCGGACCTGGGGCATGATGCTCGACGACACCCGGCGACTTTAACAGAGTGGCACGTCAGGCCGCTAATCCCGGGCGGTTTGAAATCGCCTCGAGCGCAACCGTGGTCACACACGGCAGACTGTATCGGGTCGCCTACTCCAGACCATCGGGGGAACAATTCCATGACCGCACCCGCCCGTATCCGCCGGGACTTCCCGGGCATCTCCACTCGCGCCTGGGAGCATCCCGCCGACCGCACCGCACTGGTCGGCCTGCGGCAGCTCAGTGGCTTCGACACCCTGCTGCGCACCCTGTCGGGGCTGCTGCGGGAGCGCCAGCACCGGCTCATGTACCTGGCGACCGCCGTACGGGTGGACGAGCGGCAGTTCGGAAACATCCATCAGCTGCGGGCCGACGCCGTCAAGATCCTGGACGCGCAGCGCACCCCGGAGATGTTCGTGCTGCAGCAGCCGGAGGCCAATGCCTTCACCATCGGCATGGACCGGCCCTTCATCGTGCTCACCACCGGTCTGCTGGACCTGCTCGACCATGAGGAGCTGCGCTTCGTGGTCGGCCACGAGCTCGGGCACGCGCTCTCCGGGCACGCGGTCTACCGGACCATGCTCATGCACCTGATGCGCATCGCCGACGGCATCGGCTGGATGCCGGTGGGCGGCTGGGCGGTCCGCGCGATCGTGGCGGCGCTGATGGAGTGGAGCCGCAAGTCCGAACTGTCCGGGGACCGGGCGGGACTGCTGGTCGGGCAGGACGTGGAGGCCTCGGTGCGGGTCCATATGAAGCTCGCGGGCGGTTCGCGGGTCGACGAGATGAGCCACGCCGCCTTCCTGGCCCAGGCCGACGACTACGACCGCGCGGGCGACCTGCGCGACGGCGTGCTCAAACTGCTGAACCTGGAACTGGCCAGCCACCCGTTCTCGGTGCTGCGGGCCGCGGAGTTGCGGCGCTGGATCGCCGGCGGCGAGTACAACCGGGTCCTCGACGGCCAGTACCCGCGCCGCGAACAGGACAAGGACGCCCGCATCAGCGAAGAGATCAAACACGCGGCGCGCTCGTACAAGGAGAGCTTCGACCAGTCCGAGGACCCGCTGATCCGCACCGTGCGCAACCTGAGCCGCGATGTCGGGGCCACGGTCGGCACGGTGGGTCAGGAAGTCGGCGAGACGCTCTCGAAACTGGGCAAGCGGCTGCGCGGCGAGGGCAGCCGGCGCTCGATGACGTATCCGGCGAAGACCGACCCCGCGACCAGCTCGGTTGCGACCACCGTCCGCGCACCTCCTCCCGGAGCCCGCCGATG
>NZ_JBSGCY010000202.1:0-9048 GCF_053602115.1 Nocardia sp. NPDC004582
GGCAGGGCCGGCGGAGGCTCCACGGGCTCGCTGCCGTACTGCGCGGCGCCGGGTCCGTCGAACTGCGGATACCCGGCCAGGCCGGGCAACTGGTGGCGCGCGGGCGCGGGACCGGGCTCGGCGCCGCCGGAAACCGGTGCGTGCTCGGGGTTTTGGTGTTGTCCGGTATGCGAAGGATGCTGCTCGCCGCCGGGGGCGACGGGACAGTCGCCGGAGGGGTCGTACGGTGCTGAGGGCGGCGTGCCAGTCATGGTCGCAAGCCTTTCACATTTCCCGGTTTACGGTGTGGCGCACAGCAGTTGATTCATGAGACAACTAGACCCCGCTGGTTGTGTCAAGCAACCAGCGCCGCGTGGGCAAACCCTTCACAAAGACACGCCGTCCGACGCGCGAAAGGTTGTGCAACCGCTCGCTGAAAGTGACCTGGCGGGAGTACCTTGGGTTCCGATGACCGCACTATTGGCCGAACGCGCCGCCGAAGTCGTGTCCGCGGCACAACAGTTGCTCACAAAGCGAATGGGTGCTGCGGTAAAGCTGAGTGACCCCATGGAACTCAGCGGCAGTGGTAGGACGACGGTCCTACGTGTCCGCGTTGCGGAGAACGCCTTCTCGCTCCCTCGCACACTCATTGTGAAGCAGGTAGCGGGTCCGGCGTCGCAGCGACGTACCGGCGGCATGGCGCCGGGGGTCGCCAGCATCGACTCCGCATTCCTCCGCGAGGCGGTCTCGTACCAATTCACCACCGCCCTCGGTCGTGACCATCGCCCCGGCGCCTACTTGTTGGGCTACAGCCTGCCCGGCCGCCTGCTCATTCTCAGCGACCTCGGCGAGAACCTCTCGCTCACCGCGGTCCTGCAGTCCGGCGTCGAGCCCAACAAGCGCAACGCGCTCATGGCGTTCGCCCAGGCGCTGGGCCGCATGCACGCCGCGACCGTCGGCCGCGAAGCCGACTTCGTCGCCCTGCTGCGCCGCGTGGACGTGGTGCACCGGGTGGACGGCATCGCCCAGCAGGCCGAGTCCGCGGTCGCGGAGGTGCCGGTCATGCTGCAGCGCGAACTCGGCATCGAGGTGCCCGGCGAGATCGCCGAACGCATCGTGCGCGGCAACCGCCTGTTCTCGGCCGGCCGCTACCGCGCGTTCAGCCCCTCGGACCTGTGCCCGGACAATGTCATCCTCAATGACGAGGGCGCCCGCTTCCTCGACTACGAGTGGGGCGGCTTCCGCGACGCCACCCTCGACATCGCCTACGCGCTGGTCTCGTTCCCGGGCTGCCTGTGCGATTTCGAGCTCTCCCGTGAACGGGCCCGCCAGATGGTGGAGGCGTGGCGCTCGGAGGTGGTCGCGGTCTGGCCCGCGCTGGCCGACGACGCCGTGCTCGCCGAACGCATTCTCGAGGCCCGGCTCATCTGGGTGTGGCTGTCCACCTACTGGTTCCTGCCCGCCGACCACGCCCGCATCGCCGCCGCCCGCGAGCACGGACTGTCGATCCCGCGGTCGGCCGCCCTGATCAACCGCTGGGCCGCCCTCGCCGAGGACGCCCGCTGCACCGGCGACGACACCCTCGGCGACTTCGCCGAACACGTCTCGGCGACGCTCGAAGAGCACTGGGAGGAATAGTCCTCCTCCACGGTGTCGCCGTCAGCGATGGTGTCGGAGCCGATCGGTAGGGTTCGGGGCGTGAGTGATGGGCTCTTCGACGCACCGGGCATGCAGGCCGTCGCCGACGACTTCGCGGCGAGCGCGGTACGCGTACCCGCGGCCGACGACCGCTTCGCGCCGCTGGCCGTGCGCATGCGTCCGCGCACCCTGGATGAGGTGGTGGGCCAGCAGCATCTGCTCGGTCCCGGCTCGCCGCTACGCCGGTTGATCGAGGGATCGGGTGCGGCGTCGGTGCTGCTGTACGGTCCGCCCGGCACCGGCAAGACCACCCTCGCCTCGCTGCTCTCGCAGGCCACCGGCCGCCGGTTCGAGGCGTTGTCGGCGCTGTCGGCGGGCGTGAAGGAAGTGCGCGCCGTTATCGATGTCGCGCGGCGGCGGCTCACCGTCGGCGAACAGACCGTGCTGTTCATCGACGAGGTGCATCGGTTCTCCAAGACCCAGCAGGACGCGTTGCTGGCGGCGGTGGAGAACCGGATCGTGCTGTTGGTCGCGGCGACCACCGAGAACCCGTCGTTCTCCGTGGTGTCTCCACTGCTGTCGCGGTCGCTGGTGCTGCAACTGCAGTCGCTGTCCGAGGCCGAGATCCGTCAGGTGCTGACCCGTGCCATCGCCGATCCGCGTGGGCTGGCGGGGGAGTACACGGTCACCGACGAGGCCCTCGACCACATCGTGCGGATCGCCGGCGGCGACGCGCGGCGCTCGCTGACCGCGCTGGAGGCCTCGGCCGAATCCTCCCTCGACGGCACCGTCGGTGTGGAACTGGTGGAGGCCAGCGTCGACAAGGCCGCGGTGCGCTACGACCGCTCCGGCGATCAGCACTACGACGTGATCAGCGCCTTCATCAAATCGCTGCGCGGTTCCGACGTCGACGCCGCGCTGCACTATCTGGCCCGCATGATCAGCGCCGGCGAGGATCCGCGATTCATCGCCCGCCGCTTGATGATCCAGGCCAGCGAGGAGGTCGGCATGGCCGACCCCACCGCGTTGCAGACCGCGGTCGCCGCCGCCCAGGTGGTCCAGCTGGTCGGTATGCCCGAGGCGCAATTGGCCTTGACCCAGGCCACGATTCACATCGCCACCGCCCCGAAATCGGGGTCGGTGGTCAAGGGCATCGGCGCGGCCATGGCCGACGTGCGCGCGGGCAAGGCGGGCGCGGTGCCCCCGCACCTGCGCGACGGCCATTACGCCGGCGCGGCCGCGCTCGGCAACGCCCAGGGCTACAAATACCCGCACGATCACCCGGATGGCGTTCTCGGCCAGCAATATCCGCCCGACGAACTGGTCGGCACCGACTACTACCACCCGACCGATCACGGTTACGAACGCGAAGTCGGCCCGCGCGTGACCAAACTCCGCCGCATCGTCCGGGGCCGATAGCGGCCCGGGCGAGGGTGCGCCGCGCGCCGAATTGCAGTGACTGCCAAAACGGTCGCGCGACGCGTCCCGAAACCGTCTGCGCCGCAGGTCAGTCCATGAGCAGGTCGTTGTGGCGGGCGATCCGCTCGATATCGGCGGGCGTCCCGCCCATGATGTCCCGCACATGTTCGGTGATCAGTTCGGGCGGCCAGTTCCACCAGGCCGCGCGCACCAGCATTGCCACCTCGGCGTCGCTGAAGCGCTGCTTGACCACCTGCCCCGGATTGCCGCCGACGATCGTGTACGGCGGCACGTCCGCGGTGACCACCGCGCCGGTGGCGATGATCGCGCCGTCGCCGATCCGCACGCCCGGCATGATCAGGCTGTTGTAGCCGAACCACACGTCGTTGCCGACCACGGTGTCGCCCCGGGACGGGATGGAGGTGATGATGTCCATGGTCTCCTCGGCCCAGGTGCCGCCGAAGATGGTGAACGGGAACGTGGACACACCCGCGGTGGGGTGGTTGGCCCCGGCCATGATGAACCGGGTGTTGCTGGCGATGGCGCAGTATTTGCCGATGATCAACTTCTCGGGCCCGAACGCGTACAGCACGTTCTCAGTCTCGAAGGCCGTCGCCGCCACCGGATCGTCGAAGTAGGTGTAGTCGCCGACCTCGATGTTCGGCGAGGTGACGTGCGGTTTCAGGAAGATGGTCCGGTGCGCGTGGGGCAGCGGGAAGAGCTGGGATGGGTCGGGGATCACAGTCACCCAGGCGATGGTAGCTATCGCCCGGTGGTGGGTGGAAACTCCCTGGACTCGGAACGGTAGGCTGGATACCTGTGCAGACCCACGAGATTCGACGGCGCTTCCTGGAGCATTTCGTAAAGGCCGGACACACCGAGGTACCCAGTGCCTCGCTGATCCTGGCCGACCCCAACCTGCTGTTCGTGAACGCGGGCATGGTCCAGTTCGTGCCGTACTTCCTCGGTCAGCAGACCCCGCCCTTCGACACCGCGACCAGCGTGCAGAAGTGCGTGCGCACCGGCGACATCGAGAACGTCGGCGTCACCACCCGCCACAACACCTTCTTCCAGATGGCGGGCAACTTCTCCTTCGGCGCCTACTTCAAGCGCGGGGCCATGGAACTGGCCTGGTCGCTGCTGACCAACTCGGTCGAGGACGGCGGTTACGGTTTCGACCCCGAGAAGCTGTGGGTCACCGTCTATCTCGACGACGACGAGGCCGAGCAGATCTGGCGTGAGCTGGGCGTCCCGGACGAGCGCATCCAGCGCCGCGGCATGGCCGACAACTACTGGTCCATGGGCATCCCCGGCCCGTGCGGCCCGTGCTCGGAGATCTACTTCGACCGCGGCCCCGAGTACGGCGTCGAGGGCGGCCCCGAGGCCGACGAGGACCGCTACCTCGAGATCTGGAACCTCGTGTTCATGCAGAACGAGCGTGGCGAGGGACGCGGCAAGGACGACTTCGAGATCCTGGGCCCGCTGCCCAAGAAGAACATCGACACCGGCATGGGCGTCGAGCGTGTCGCGTTCCTGCTGCAGGGCGTCGACAACGTCTACGAGACCGACCTGCTGCGCCCGATCATCAACAAGGCCGAGGAGCTGACCGGCCGCTCCTACGGTGTCGAGCACGCCGACGACGTGCGTTTCCGCGTCATCGCCGACCACGCCCGCACCGCCGCCATGCTGATCGGCGACGGCGTCAACCCCGGTAACGACGGCCGCGGCTACGTGCTGCGCCGCCTGCTGCGCCGCATCGTGCGCTCGGCCCGCCTGCTGGGCGCCGACCAGCCGGTGATGGGCGAGTTCATCAAGGTCGTCGCCGACCTGATGTCGCCGTCCTATCCGGAGCTGCTCACCGACTTCCAGCGCATCGAGAATGTCGCCGTCGGTGAGGAGGCCGCGTTCCTCAAGACCCTGAGCACCGGCACCAAGCTGTTCGACGAGACCGTCGACGAGGTGAAGACCAAGGGCAGCAAGAAGATCAGCGGCACCGACGCCTTCACCCTGCACGACACCTACGGCTTCCCGATCGACCTGACCCTGGAGATGGCCGCCGAGGCCGGCCTGCAGGTCGACGAGGAGGGCTTCCGCTCGCTCATGGCCGAGCAGCGCAAGCGGGCCAAGGAGGACGCGCTCTCGCGCAAGCACGCGCACGCCGACCTCACCGTCTACAAGGAGTTCGTGGACCGCGGCGCGACCGAGTTCACCGGCTTCGACGAGCTGGCCACCGAGGCCACCGTGCTCGCCCTGATCAAGGACGGCGTCCGGGTGCCGGTCGCCGAGGCCGGGCAGGACGTCGAGGTGATCCTGGACCGCAGCCCGCTCTACGCCGAGTCCGGCGGCCAGATCGCCGACCGCGGTGCGCTGAGCTCCTCGCACGGGCTCAAGGTGACCGTCAACGACGTGCAGAAGATCGCCAAGAAGGTGTGGGTGCACAAGTCCACCATCGAGGCCGGTCAGCTCACCGAGGGCGACACCGTGCTGGCCCAGGTCGACCCGACCTGGCGCCACGGCGCCACCCAGGGCCACTCCGGCACCCACATGGTGCACGCCGCGCTGCGACAGGTGCTGGGCCCCAACGCCGTTCAGGCCGGTTCGCTCAACAAGCCCGGCTACCTGCGCTTCGACTTCAACTGGCAGGGCGCGCTGACGGAGAACCAGAAGGCGGAGATCGAGGCCGTCTCCAACAACGCCGTCGCCGACGACTTCCCGGTCAACACCTTCGTCACCGACCTGACCTCCGCCAAGAAGATGGGCGCCATGGCCCTGTTCGGCGAGAACTACGGCGACGAGGTGCGCGTGGTGGAGATCGGCGGACCGTTCTCCATGGAGCTGTGCGGTGGCACCCACGTCGCGCACTCCTCGCAGATCGGCCCGATCACCGTGCTCGGCGAGTCGTCGGTCGGTTCCGGTGTGCGCCGCGTCGAGGCCTTCGTCGGCCTGGACTCCTACAAGTACCTGGCCAAGGAGCGCGCGCTGCTGGCCGGCATCGCCTCCTCGCTGAAGGTGCCCTCCGAAGAGGTGCCCGGCCGCGTCGAGCAGCTGGTCGAGCGGCTCAAGGTCGCCGAGAAGGAGCTCGAGCGCACCAAGATGGCCGCGGTGCTGTCCAGCGCGGGCACCTTCGTGGAGCAGGCGCAGCGGGTCGGCACAGTGCTGCTGGTCGCGGCCGCCGCCCCGGCCGGGGTGGGCGCGGGCGATCTGCGCACCCTGGTGGCGGACATCAAGGGCCGCTTCGGTTCCGAGCCCGCCATCGTGGTGCTGCTCGGCAATGCCGACGGCAAGGTGCCGTTCGTGGCCGCGGTCACCAAGGCCGCCCAGGAACTCGGCATCAAGGCCGGGGACCTGGTGTCCGCCTTCGGTCCGGCGATCAACGGGCGCGGTGGCGGTAAGCCGGAGATGGCGCAGGGCGCGGGCTCGGATCCGTCCGGCATCGAGGCGGGCCTGGCCGCCCTGCGGTCGCGGGTCGCCGAGCTCGCCGGCTAGATGGACGACTCCGACACATCGCGGCCGGAGCCGGGGACATCGCGGCCGGAGCCGGCCGTCGCACGGACTGATTCGGGAGATTCCTCCGGATTTGCCCGGACGCCCACCGAGGCGTCCGGGGTGTCCGCGGATGGGCGCGGCTTCGCGTCCGAGCGGCCCAGCGCCGAGGCCGATCCGGGGCGTGGCCGCCGGATCGGCATCGATGTCGGATCGGTCCGGATCGGCGTCGCCTCCAGCGATCCCGACGGTCTGCTCGCCACCCCGGTCGAAACCGTGCCCAAGGCCAAGAAGGTCGCGCCCGGAACCCTCGCACCCGACCTGGCCAGGATTGCCGAGATTGTGCGGGAGTACGAGGCGGTCGAAGTGATCGTCGGCTTGCCGCGCACCTTACGCGGAGAAAGCGGCTCGTCGGCTAAGCTGGCGGCCACCTTCGCGGGACGTTTGCGGAACCTCATCGCGCCCGTGCCGGTGCGACTTTCCGACGAACGGTTGACTACGGTGTCTGCTGCACGTGCGTTGCGAGACAGTGGAGTTCGCGCACGCGGGCAGCGGCAGGTCATCGATCAGGCCGCCGCCGTGTCGATCCTGCAAGGATGGTTGGACGAACGGAGTGCCCTATTGAAGCCGCGTGGTGAGGACGCATGACCGACCGCTGGACGCGGGCCGAGGAACGCTACCGGCAGAACGCCGAACGGCGTTATCGCCGCGACGATCTGGATTGGTCCGAGGCGGACGATTACGAGGACGACACCACCGTCATCCCGCGCTACGAGGACGAGCTCTACGAGGATCAGCGCTACGCGGGCGAGGAGTTCGACGAGAACCCGCCGCTGGACCCGGAACCCCCGCGCCGCAGCGCGCCCCAGCGCACCGAGCGCGGCCGGACCGAACGCGGCCGCCGCACCGAGCGGCCGGGTCGCGCGGGTGCGCGGTCGGGCGGAGCCAAGGGGCAGCGGCCCAAGCGATCTCGCATGGCATCGCGGAAAGCCGCCGAGCGCAAGCGTCGTCGCCGCAACCTGTTCGTCATCGCGGGTGTGTTCGCGGTCCTGTTCGTCGGCGCGGTCGGCTTCGCGGGCTGGAAGTTCCTGGGCAAGCTGAGCGGTCCCGAGGACTTCTCCGGACCGCAAGGGCCGCTGGCGATCATCCAGATCAAGCCCGGCGACACCGCGACCCAGATCGCGGACACCATGGCCGACAAGGGCGTGGTGGCCAGCAGCGGCGCGTTCTACGAAGCGGCCGTGCGCAATACCAATATGAACTCCATCCAGCCCGGGTACTACGCCATCCCGAGTCACAGCAAGGGCGCCGAAGCGGTGACCGCGCTGTTCGGCAAGGACGCCCGGGTCGGCAATGTGGTCATCTCCGAGGGGCGTCAGCTGCACGACTCCAGCGACGTCAATACCGGCGCCCGCAAGGACGGCATCTACCGCAAGATCGCCGAGGCCAGTTGTGTCGGCGCCGGCAGCGCCGCCAAGTGCGTCACCTACGAGCAGCTCGACCAGGCCGGGTCCACGAGTGATCCGATGGCGCTGGGGGTTCCGACCTGGGCGCTGGAGCGGGTCAAGACCGTGCCGGACCGCTCCCGTCAGCTCGAGGGCCTGATCGCCGGCGGCACCCTGGATTTCGATCCCACCGCGAGCGCGCAGGACATCCTCAAGCAGCTGGTGACCGCGAGCGCGAGCAGCTACGAGGCGTCCGGGCTCATGCAGTCCGGTGCGGCGAACGGCCTGAGCGCCTACGACACGCTGATCGCGGCCTCGCTGGTGGAGCGTGAGGCGCTGCCGCAGGACATGTCGAAGGTGGCGCGGGTGATCGTGAACCGGCTCGCCGTGCAGCAGCCGCTGCAGTTCGACTCCACCGTCAACTACGCGCTCGACAAGACCGAGGTCGCCACCACCGACTCCGACCGCGCGCACAAGACGCCGTGGAACACCTACGCCATGCCGGGCCTGCCCGCGACGCCGATCTCGGCGCCGTCGCTGGGAGCCATGCGCGCCATGGAGAATCCCGCGCCCGGCCCGTGGCTGTACTTCGTCACCATCGACAAGCAGGGCACCACGTTGTTCACCGAGAACTACAACGAGCACCTGCGCAATATCGAAAAGGCCAGGCAGAGTGGAATTCTCGACAGTGGACGGTAAGCGCAGGGCCGCCGTGCTCGGCAGCCCGATCGCCCACTCCCGGTCGCCGCAATTGCATCTGGCCGCCTACCGGGCGCTCGGCCTGGACTGGAGCTACGAGCGCATCGAGTGCACCGGCGAGCAGTTGCCCGGGCTGGTCGACGGGCTCGGCCCCGAGTGGGTGGGCCTGTCGGTGACCATGCCCGGCAAGGTCGCCGCGCTCGGATACGCCGACGAGCGCACCGAGCGCGCCGAACTGGTCGGGTCGGCGAACACGCTGGTGCGCACCGACTCCGGCTGGCGCGCCGACTGCACCGACGTGGACGGCGTGCGCGGCGCTGCACCCCGACCACGTCGCCTACGTCATCTACACCTCCGGTTCCACCGGCCGCCCCAAGGGCGTCGC
>NZ_JBSGCY010000203.1:0-8820 GCF_053602115.1 Nocardia sp. NPDC004582
CCCGACAGCCGCGAGAACGGCCGCGTCGCCGCGACCCGGTGCACGGTGATCTCCTTGTGCCCCAGGGCCGCACCGCCGTGCACGTGCTCGAGCGCGGCCAGCAGGCCCGCGTCACTGCGCCGGTTGGTGGTCAGCTCGCGCTTGCCGTCGGCGTGCGCCACCGCGTCCAGGTAGCTGAGCACCTCCGCGCCGCGGAAGGCGTAGATGGCCTGCTTCGGGTCGCCGACCAGCACCAGGGTGGCGTGCCCGTGGAAGGCGCGGCGCAGGATGTCCCACTGCAGCGGGTCGGTGTCCTGGAACTCGTCGACCAGCGCCACCCGGTACCGATCCCGGATCCGCCGGCAGGCGCGCGGACCGTGCTCGGGATCGGCGAGCACCTCGTGCAGCAGCACCAGCAGGTCGTCGAAGTCGCGCAATCCCGAAAGCCGTTTGCGCCGTGCGGTTTCCACCCGCACCGCCGACGCGAACGCCACCCGCTCGGCGGCTGGATCGTCCTCGCTCTCGGCCTCCGGCAGCAGCAGCGCGTGCGGGTCACCGACCGCCGCCGCGGCCAGCCGCTGCGCGTCGGCCGGACCGAATACCGACCCGCCGCGCGCGTATCGGCTCAGATACAGGTCGTCGGCGACCGTGGACACCAGCTCGGCGACGCCCTCGACCAGCCGCACCCCCGGATCCTGCTCCCCCGCCAGCCCCAGCTCGTCGAGCATGCGCTGACAGAAGCTGTGCGTCGTGGCGATGGTTCCCGCGTCGAAGTCCGACAGCGCCGTCAGCAGCCGCTCGCGCCTGGTCGCGATCTCGCCCGGATTGCCCTGCGCCAGATGCCGGATCAGCTCGTCGCCCGACGCCCGCGCGCGCTCCGGTTCCGACAGCGCGGCCGCCACCGCGACGAACCGGTCCCGTGTGCGCTCCCGCAATTCCTGCGTCGCGGCCCGGCTGAACGTCACCAGCAGCAGCTCGGAGACATCCACTCCCAGCTCGGCGACGAACCGGACCGCCAATCCGACGATGGCGTACGTCTTCCCGGTGCCCGCACTCGCTTCGAGCACGGTCGTCCCCGTCGGTAGTGGCCCGGTCAGCTCGAACCGGTTCCCCGAATCCGTGAAAGCCCCTGATGCGTCAGCCGTTCCGGACGTGGCACCCCCGGACACCGATCCGGCCGTTGATCGCGATGCCGCCGAGCCGTCGTCCCACAGCCCTTGTCCCGCGGGTTCATCACCCGAACGCATCGACACGCCCGCACCGGCGGTATCCGAATCGTGGTGCGGCCCGGACGGATCGGCGGGCTGCGACTCCGGCCCAACGCTCACCTGGGGAGCAGCTGCCCACAGACCTTGCGGACCACCGGGATCGGCCTCGCCGGCAACGCTTTCGCGCGCGTCGGCACCCGAGCCCGGTCCGCCCAGGAGCATCGGTTCCGCGGTATCGAACAGGTCGGGGGCACCCGAATCAGGCGATCCGGCCTCCGGACGCCGAGGTTCACTCGCCGCCGGGTCCGCCCGCAGCAGCCTGCGCCGTGGGGGTCGCGGCGCCAGGTCGGGATCGGTGAACGAGAACAGATCGTCGGTCATGCGCGGCTCCCGGGGACGGTCACGGGCAGGAGAGTCCTCCTCGGGGTGATCATGGCTGACCTTGATTCTCGTTGGTCAGCAGGGGATTCCAGAGACGACGCGCCAGCTCGCCGAAACGCGTCGGTTCGGATTCGACACCCGGCACCGCGGCAGCGGCGGCCTCGGTGAGCTGATCGAACCGCGGCGACTGGCCCAGGATGTGCCGGAAGTAGCGGTCGGTGTGTTCACCGAAGCGATCGTCGAAGTCCTGGCTCGCCGCGTGCAGCGCGTCCTCGGGCGAGGCGCCCGCCAGACGACGCTCGGCATAGGTGGCCGACGCCGACGGCGCGATCGGCAGCGGTTCGGCGAGACCCTCGTCGCGCAACAACGCCAGATCCCGCAACAGTCCCCGGGCCAGGGGCGCGGGCGGCGCGACGAGCGTCGACTGCCAGGCCGGACGATGATGCTTCCCGCGCCCGATGGTGATGGCGCGCCACGACTGATGGGTCCCGGTCGCCGCCAAGGCCAGCAGGCGAATCCACGCCGCCATCCGGTGTTTCGGGGCCAGCCGCGAGAAGGTGGTGCGCAGCAGCGCGTCGTCGTGGACATCGGGCACCGTGCCGGTCAGACGTCGCCCGTCACCCAGATCCACCGCGATATCGATGGTGCGCGACGGGATCTCGTGCAACGGCCGCGCCACCCGCACCAGCTGGTCGACGGTTCCCTCGACCTCGTCGAGCACGGCCGCGCCCATCCCGAACGGCGGCAGCGTCCCCCGCCGCCACTCCGCGGCCCGCAGCACATTCGGATCCACGCCGGTGAGCCGTGCCGAGAGCATGCGCTCGCCCATATTCCACTTGGTCAGCCCGTCGAGTTCGATGGGGAGCCGGTCGGCGATCTCCTCCTCGTCCTCGGGCACCCGAATTCCCAAGCGCTGCCACAGGAATGCCCGCACCGGATGCTCAGCGAAGGACACCAGATCGGCCAGCTCGACATCCCCGGGCTCGCGACCCGGCAACGCGGCCGGCAGGAACAGCGGACGCGGTCGCGGCGCACGACCCGCCGCCACCGCACCGGCCAGCGCGACCGTGTCGAAACTGAACGGACGCTCCGGCCGGAAGTTGCGGCGATCGAAGGGCTGCAACGGATGCCGCGTCACCACCTGATCCATCGCCCCCGCGCCGATATGCGCGCGCACGGTGTCGAGCAGTTCGGCCAGCGGGATCGCGGGCGGACGGTGCGCGCCCGAGACCGGATCGGATCCGGTGTGCAGCAGCACCAGCCGCTCCCCCGCCGCCATGATGGCGTCGAGCAGCAGTTGCCGGTCCTCGCTGCGCGGATCCCGATCCCCGGGGCACCGGTGCCGGGCCAGCACGTCGTCCCCGTCCACGCCGCCCGCGCGCGGGAACACCTCGTCGTCCAGGCCCAGCAGCACCACCACCCGGTGCGGCACCGACCGCATCGGCACCATGGTGCACACCGTGAGCTCCCCGGTGCGGAAGTTGGCGCGCGAGGGCCGCCCGGCCAGCCGGGCCGTGAGCAGCGCGCCGATATCGCTGAGCCGCAAGGGAATCGGGCCCGCCGGTTCCAGAGCCGTCGTCAGTTCGCGCCGCGCCTGCACCGCCATCCAGCCCTGACCGGACGGCACCTCGGTCAGCAGATCCAGGGCTCGGCCCAGCACCGCGGCCCATTCCGACGCCGGGCGCGCGCTGCCCGCGGGCTCGTCCAGGGTGGAGCCGCGCAGGTCGCGCAGGCACACCGCGAGCCGGTCCACGAATTCGGCGAACCGGCCGCCCAGATCGATGTCATTGCTGTCGACGTCGTCCAGCGGCAGCACCAGATCCAGCCAGTCCTCACTGGATTCGCCCGCCGCCACCCCGAGCAGGATCCGGTCCACGGCGGCGTTGAGCGTGTTCTGCGGGAAGTCACCGAGCCCGAACGCCTGCCGCTGCCGCTGCCCGATCCCCCAGCGCGCCCCGGTCTCGGCCGCCCATTCCCGCAGCCGCTCGATATCGTCGTCGTCGAAGCCGCAGCGCAGCCGAACCGGTTCGGCCGCACACAGATCCAGCGCCTCGGTCACGGTGACGCGGCCGTCGGCCAGCTCCAGCAGCGTGCCCACCACGTCGAGCACCGGATTGACCGCGCGCTGGGCGCGATCGGCCAGCCGCACCCGCAGCCCGTGCGCGGGATGCCCCGGCTCGGCCCCGTCGAGGGACCACTGCCCGAACGCCGCGCGCACCAGCGGCGCGTAACTCTCCACGTCCGGGCACAGCACGATGACGTCTCGCGGTTCCAGCGTCGGATCGGCGCTGAACACGCTCAGCAGCGCGTCGCGCAACACCTCCACCTGCCGCGCCGGCCCGTGACAGGAGTGCACGGTGACCGTCCCGTCGGCCAGGCCCGGATCGGGCAGCAGCGACCAGCGGTCCTGGCGCACCGCGGCCTGCAGCTCCGACAGCAGCGTGCGCGGCCCGATCTCGTCCGGCCCCGGGTGATAGGTGTCGATGTGGTCGTAGCCCGACAGCCGCGCCTGCAGCTCCCGCACGTCGCGGCCCAGCGCCGCCAGCAGCGGATGCCGCACGCGCACACCGGAATTCGGGATCACCTCGGCCTCGGCCAGCTTGGTCCACAGCGCCGGGCTGGGATGCACCAGCCACAGGTGCACCTGCCGCCCGGCCGACAGCGCCGACAGCACCTCCAGCTGATCGGTGGCCAGCCGGGTCACCCCGAACAGCGAAATCCGTTCCGGCACCGACACGATCGACGGCTCGGCCCGCAGCCGCGCGCAGGCCGCCGCCAGCCGCTCGGCGGGACTGGGCAGTCCGACCACGCCGCGCACGCGCCGCCACAGCATCGCCTGCCACACCAGGTCCGCCGGGAGCTCATGGCCCGCGCCGTCGGTGTCGCCGCCCGCGGCCCACTCGGTGATCATGGCCGGGCGCTGGGTGCCGTAGCTGTCGAACAGCGCCGCGATCCGCGCCGCGGTCGCGTAGCGCCGTCCCACCCGGTATCCGCCCGGGTCGCCGTGCCCGAGGTGGCGGGCGAGCACCGCGCTCCACGGTTCGGACAGCACGTCGTCGAGGACCGGCAACAAGGTCCAGACCAGTCGCTCCGGCGACCACGGATCCTGCTCGGGATCCACCCCGGTCGCCTCGGCCAGCACCGCCGACACCAAGGCCGCCGGATCCGCGAAATCGATATTGGCCGCGATCCCGTCGGGCGCCGAGCCGGTCCCCGCACCGAGTACCGTGGCCAGGCGCTGGGTGAGCCACCGTTCGATCCCCTTGGCGGGAACCGCGACGACTTCCGGGGTGAACGGATCGCCGAGCGGTTCGATCAGCAGCCCGGCGAGCGCGTCGGCGAGCGTATCCGCTCGTTCGGCCCGGTGAATGTGCACGACCTGTGTTTATACAGTCGGCGAACGACATGCAAACACCGGGCTGCGCGGCTCGCCGGGTGACACCTGACACACGCCGGATATTTGCTAGGGCGCGTCACTGCGAAATTCGAGTGTGGTATGCGACAGTGCCTTTCGGGGTGGTTGGCAATTCTCGTCGAAAGGCTGGTCCGCGTACATGTCTGCGTCGGTGATTCCCCTGGTGCCCAGAACCGGGTTCACGGTGCGGCGGGTGGGAGACCGCTGGGAGCTGGTCAACTCCCGCCATTACGGACGCGGCGTGGTGCTGCAGTCCTGGCCGCGCGAACGCCACACCGAGGCCTTCGAGCACTGCTATCGGCTCAACGGCCGCGGAATCGAAGAGCTACGCGCGGCTTTCCGCTGATCCGGACGAAACTCTCGAGCGGCACGAAAATCCGTGCGACAGTGTCGATTCGATAACAGACAGGCCGATCACCTGCAAGACGTGCGAATCGGGCATTGTCCCCTCTATTGTGTTCCCTCGTGCGTTCCCCCAAGGCCCGGCGCGTGGCCTCCTCCGCTTGTGTCCTCGCGGCCGCTGCCCTGATTCCGGCCGCGCCCGTCCTCATTCCCGTCGCCGGCGCGGTCCCCGTGCACACGCAGGGCCCGATCGCGGGATTCGACGCCGATATGAGCAAACGAATCGCCGCGGTCGACGACTATCTCGCCACCCGCCCCGGCGTCACCGGCTATGTGATGCGCGACCGCGTCACCGGCGGCATTTACCGGAATGGCAACGCGGACACCAACTTCTGGACCGCGTCCACCATCAAGCTGGCGATCGCGGAGGATCTGCTGAACCGCGCACGGGTCGGCGCCATCGCGCTGGGCCCCGACGACCGCGCGCTGCTGGAGTCGATGCTGGCAACCTCCAATGACAACGCCGCCGACATCCTGTGGAACAAGTTCGCCGGACTGGACCGCATGGCGTTCAACAACGCCTTCCGCGCCAACGGCATGTCCGGGCTGATCCCGCTGCCGCCGACCACCTCCATCGAGCAGATCAAGCTGTTTCCGGACTGGGGCTTCCAGCAGTGCTCGCCCGCCGACCTGGACCGGCTGATGGACAACATCCTCACCCGCATGCACCCCGACGACCGCGCCTACCTGCTCGACCGCATGCGCAAGGTCGACACCAACCAGCACTGGGGCGTGTGGGGCGCGGGCGCGGCCATGAACCCCGGCCTGAAGAACGGCTGGTCCGACGAGCAGGGCGGCTGGGTGGTCAACTCGGTCGGCTTCGCCGGACCCGGCGAGCGCTACACCCTGGCGATCATGACCGAGCAGGGCACTCAGGGCGGCTACCTCGAGGGCTCCGAAACCACCACGCGCGTGGCGCAATTGCTCTTCCAGGGACGCTGATCCTTTTCATTGAACGCGTGCGCGGGCGGCCACCGGAGCCGCCCGGCACGGTCTCGCGCCAATCCTCGCTGAACGACCGCCCATATTGTATTTTCGAGTGAGCTGTCTCGAAGGTCTGTTTTCGGTCGGTCCTGATTGGGCTGCGCTACTCACACTGCACTACCGTTGTGCGTGAGTTGTCGTAGTTTCACCGTCTGGCGAGGAGCAGGAACTAGATGAACGCCGAGAAATCCGTCGCACAGCGCCATCGGGTGGTGGTGATCGGGTCCGGGTTCGGTGGACTGTTCGCCTGCAAGCACCTGCGCAAGGCCGATGTCGACATCACACTCATCTCCAAGACGTCCACGCACCTGTTCCAGCCGCTGCTGTACCAGGTCGCGACCGGCATCCTGTCCGTCGGCGAGATCGCCCCGGCCACCCGCATCGTGCTGCGCAAGCAGCAGAACACGCAGGTGATCATGGGTGAGGTCACCGATGTCGACCTCGAGGGCGGCACCGTCACCTCGCGCCTGCTCAACCGGGACTACGTCACCCCGTTCGACAGCCTCATCGTGGCCGCGGGCGCACAGCAGTCCTACTTCGGCAACGACCACTTCGCCACCTACGCCCCCGGCATGAAGACCATCGACGACGCCCTCGAACTGCGCGCGCGCATCCTGGGCTCCTTCGAGGAGGCCGAGCTGGCCACCGACCAGGAGACCCGCGACCGGTTCATGACCTTCGTCGTGGTCGGCGCCGGCCCCACCGGCGTCGAGCTGGCCGGGCAGATCGCCGAACTCGCCGACCGCACCCTGGACGGCACCTTCCGCAATATCGACACCCGCGACGCGCGCGTCATCCTGGTCGAGGGCGCGGGCGCGGTGCTCGCCCCGATGGGCCCGAAGCTCGGCGCCAAGGCCCACAAGCGGCTCGAGAAGATGGGCGTGGAGATCCAGCTCAACGCCATCGTCACCAATGTCGACGCGCGCGGGGTCACCGTCAAGGACAAGGACGGCTCCGAACGCCGCATCGAATCCGCCTGCAAGGTGTGGTCGGCGGGCGTGCAGGCCAGTGGCCTGGGCAAGATCCTGGCCGACAAGTCCAAGGGCACCGAGGTGGACCGGGCCGGACGTGTCATCGTCGAACCGGACCTCACCATCAAGGGCTACCCGAACGTGTTCGTGGTCGGCGACCTGATGTCGGTGCCGGGCGTGCCCGGACAGGCCCAGGGCGCGATCCAGGGCGGCACCTACGCCGCCAAGGCGATCAAGGCCGAGACCGAGGGCAAGCAGAAGATCGAGGACCGCAAGCCCTTCAAGTACTTCGACAAGGGCTCGATGGCCACCGTGTCGCGGTTCAACGCGGTCTGCCAGGTGGGCAAGCTGGAGTTCAGCGGCTTCTTCGCGTGGCTGGCCTGGCTGGGTCTGCACCTGTGGTACCTGGTCGGCTTCCGCAGCCGGTTCGTCACGGTGCTGGAGTGGTTCGTGTCGTTCCTGGGCCGCCACCGCGGTCAGATGGCGGCCACCGAGCAGTGGGTGTTCGCACGACTCGCGCTCGAGGCGCTCGACGATCCCGCCGAGGCGCTGGAACTGGCCAAACAGATCGGCGCGGCGGAAAACGCTTCCGGCAACGGCAAATCCGTGGCGAATTCCGAATCGGCGAAATCCACCGAACAGCGCGCGGGCTGACAGCCCGGTCCGGCTGTCCTTCGAATGCGGGTCTGACCGGGCGGCGTGTCCAGACCAATCCGGCGCACCGGCCGGGTCCGAATGTTCGACGTCTGTCGATATTCGGAAAGAAAGGTCATTCATGGGCAAACGCCAACCGGTCGATACTGTTTCGCCGCGGCGACGGCGCCTGGGCACACTGGCGGTCGCGGGCGCGCTGCCGCTGGTCGCCGCCCTCGCCGCCGCCGGAACCAGTGCGGCGGAACCGGTTTCGTCCGACGAAACCCAGCCGGCCGTGGTCGACAATCAGCCCACCACCATGCTGCCCGACGGCACCGACGCCCAGCCGGGCGTCGTCGTGGACACCCCGTTCGGCAAGCTGGCCGTACCGATGCCGCAGGCCATGGCCGACGGCGCGCACACCTACCTGGCCGCCACCGCGGCCGAGGCCGCCCCGGACGAGCTGATCGAGCCCGCCGCCGAGGTCGTGCCCGTGCGGGTCGGCCGCAACTCCGCCACCGGCGTGCGCGACATCCCCAACGCGCCGCTGGCCCCCGTCGATCACGGCAAGCTGCGCCAGCCCAACCCGCTGGCGGCCCCCGAGGTGGCGCCGATCGCGGCACCCGAGGGCAAGCTGCGCCTCGGCGACA
The DNA here is from genome assembly GCF_053602115.1 of Nocardia sp. NPDC004582. NCBI lineage: Bacteria > Bacillati > Actinomycetota > Actinomycetes > Mycobacteriales > Nocardiaceae > Nocardia > Nocardia sp. NPDC004582. The sequence goes on from NZ_JBSGCY010000203.1 coordinate 8,624, forward strand.
CCCAGCTCGATATCCCGGGCTGGCTCACCGCGGACCAGGCCGCCCAGGTGAACGCGCTCGCCGCGGGCGCCGAGGCCGAACTGGCCCGCACCTACGACTCGGCCGGCTTCGAGCCGAGCCGGTCGGATCGCATGGCCGCCGCGACGGTCGGTTCCGCCGCCGTGGGCGCGGCGGTCGGCGTGGGCGTGGCCGCCCCG
>NZ_JBSGCY010000204.1:0-8668 GCF_053602115.1 Nocardia sp. NPDC004582
AGGCCGCCGCCCTGCTGGCCGCCGCCGGCGGCACCGCGCTGGGCGAGGGCCCGGCCAAGGAATGGGAGCACGGCCGCTTCGCCGCCCCCTACCTGCGCGACGCGCTGCTGGACGTGGGCGTGCTGTGCGAGACCCTGGAAACCGCCACCACCTGGAGCAATCTCGCCAACCTCAAGGAGCGGGTGACCGCGGCGCTGGTCGAGACCCTCGGCCAACCGGCCCTGGTCATGTGCCACATCTCGCACACCTACCCGACCGGCGCCTCGCTGTACTTCACCATCGTCGCCAAGCAGGCCGAGGACCCGATCGCGGGCTGGGCCGTGGCAAAGAAGGCGGCGGGCGACGCCATCGTGGCCGCCGGCGGCACCATCACCCACCATCACGCCATCGGCGCGGACCACCGCCCGTGGATGACCGATGAGGTCGGTGACCTGGGCGTCCAGGTGCTGCGCGCGGTGAAGAACGCCGTCGACCCCGCCGGAATCCTCAACCCTGGGAAGCTGATTCCGTGAGAACCATCCGCTCCATCGCCCTGGTGACCAACCCGCTGTCCGGTCACGGCAAGGGCGCCCTGGTCGCCGTGGAGGCGGCCAACCGGTTCGCCGCGTTCGGCGTCGAGGTCACCGAGATCCTCGGTGACTCGGCCGCCGAGAGCGAACGCCTGGTCCGCAAGGCCCTCGCCGATCCGGACGCCCGCCCCGACGCCGTCGTGGCCGCGGGCGGCGACGGCCTGGTCGGCGTCGTCCTGCAGGCCCTGGTCGGCACCGGCGTCCCCCTGGGCCTGATCCCCGGCGGCACCGGCAACGACCTGGCCCGCGAACTCGGCGTCCCCGACGACACCACCGTCGCGGTGGCCACCATCCTGGACGGCCGCACCCGCGCCATCGACCTCGGCACCGTCGAGACCGAGGAGTCGGGCCGCGCCATCTGGTTCGCCACCGTCACCGGCACCGGCCTCGACGCCCGGGTCACCCTGCGCGCCAACGCCTTGCGCTGGCCCAACGGCCCCCTGCGCTACACCGTCGCCGCCCTGCTCGAACTCGCGGGCAAACTCGCGGTGCCCTACCGCATCGAACTGACCGGTTCCCCCGACCACCCGGACGGCACCGTCCTCGAACTCGACGCGGTCATGGTGGCGGTCGGCAACACCCGCACCTACGGCGGCGGCATGCTCATCACCCCCGACGCGAAGATCGACGACGGCCTCCTCGACCTCACCGTCGTCGGCGCCATGTCCCGCCTGGAAATGCTGCGCCTGCTTCCCACCCTCTCCTCCGGCAAGCGCATCGACCACCCGGCCGCGGTCCAGTACCAGGCCCGCGAAATCCGCCTCACCGCCCCGGGCGCCCCCGCCACCGCGGACGGCGACCCCGCCGGCCTCCTCCCCGCCCTGTTCCGCGCCCACCCCGGCGCCCTGGACGTCCTCGTCCCCTGAACCACGCGCACCGGTGCCCCACGTCGAAAGGCGTGGGGCACCGGTCGTGTTCAGGCCGGGCGGGCGATGAGTAGGTGGCCCGTCATCGGTCTGCTGGTGACCTCACGCTGATCGACCGTGAGCCCGGCTCGCTCCAGTGCCTCGCGGACCTCGGGGACCGGGCGGAGGGTGAATCCGTAAGGGGTGAAAGGCATTTTCGCCATCGCGTCGGGATCGCCGATGCCGATCACCAGGCGGCCCTTGGGCTTCAGGACGCGAGCCAGCTCGGCGCAGGCCGCCTCCAGGTCGGGCACGAAATAGATGGTGTTGCAGGTGATTACGGCGTCCAGCGAGTCGTCCGCCAGGGGCAGTTCGGTGAGTGACCCCTCGGTGAGGCGCAGCCGGTTGGAGGAGACGTCGGCCGAGAACTCGGTTCGCGCCTTGGCGAGCATGTCCGCGGAGAGTTCGATGCCGGTCACGGTGCCGGTGGTGCCGACCCGGCCCAGCAGCAGGGTGAGGCCGATGCCGCCGCCGAAGCCGATGTCGGCGGCCGCGTCGGTGGGGGTCACCTCGGCGGCGGTGACCGCGGCCTCGATCAGCGGGCGGTTGCTGCGATTGAGCATGCGGGCGACCACCTTGCCGAGGCGGCCGCTGGGGTGGCCCAGCTGGCCGGCGACCGTCGACATCAACCGTGTGACAATCGGATTCATGGATTTCAGGCTACCGGTCGGTCGCCTCGAAAGGGTCGTGTGACGACGCGGGAACCGACTCCGGTCACGACGCGGAAACAAAGTGTCCGACGCAACGTGAATGCAACGAAACCTGGTCTACCCTGGCCCATTTGGCGCAGAACCTGAGAATTGGCCAAGGATCCGGGGGAATGCGCCGAAACGGCGGTAGGCTGGCCATCGAGGGCGGGGCTTTCGGTGTCCCTCATCCACCGAGAGCCCCGCCCTTCGGCTATCCAAATCACCCCTGGGAAAAACCCGGTCGTTGGGCGATAATCCCAGCCCTTAGAATCACACGGTGACCAGCGCAGCCTCTGAGAACCCGCGTAATCGTGCCGATGCCCTCCCCAAGAGCTGGAACCCCAGCGACGTCGAGGCCGACCTGTACGAGCGCTGGGTAGGCGCCGGTTACTTCACCGCCGACCCGAGCAGCGCCAAGCCCGCGTACTCCATCGTGCTGCCCCCGCCGAACGTCACCGGCACCCTGCACATGGGCCACGCCCTCGACCACACCCTCATGGACCTGCTCACCCGCCGCAAGCGGATGCAGGGGTTCGAGGTGCTGTGGCTGCCCGGCATGGACCATGCCGGCATCGCCACCCAGACCGTGGTGGAGAAGCAGCTCGCCGTGGACGGCAAGACCAAGGAAGACTTCGGCCGCGAGCTGTTCGTCGACAAGGTCTGGGACTGGAAGCGCGAATCCGGAGGCCAGATCCAGGGCCAGATGCGCCGCCTCGGCGACGGCGTCGACTGGAGCCGCGACCGCTTCACCATGGACGACGGGCTCTCCCGCGCCGTGCAGACCATCTTCAAGCGCCTCTACGACGCGGGCCTCATCTACCGCGCCGAGCGCCTGGTGAACTGGTCGCCGGTGCTGAAGACCGGCATCTCCGACCTCGAGGTGGACCACAAGGAGGTCGAGGGCGAGCTGGTCTCGCTGCGCTACGGCTCCCTGAACGACGACGAGCCGCACGTGATCGTGGCCACCACCCGCGTCGAGACCATGCTCGGCGACACCGCCGTCGCGGTCCACCCCGACGACGAGCGCTACCAGGCCCTCATCGGCACCACCGTGTACCACCCGATCACCGGCCGCCAGATCCCGATCGTGGCCGACGACTACGTGGACCCCGAATTCGGCTCCGGTGCGGTCAAGATCACCCCGGCGCACGACCCCAACGACTTCGAGCTCGGCCTGCGCCACAACCTGCCCATGCCGACCATCATGGACATCACCGGCAAGATCGCCGACAGCGGAACCGAATTCGACGGCATGGATCGCTTCGAGGCCCGGGTCAAGATCCGTGAGCGGCTCGAGTCCGAGGGCCGCGTGGTCGGCCGCAAGTACCCCTACATCCACCAGGTCGGCCACTCCGAGCGCTCCGGCGAACCCATCGAACCCCGCCTGTCCATGCAGTGGTGGGTGAAGGTCGAGGGGATCGCCAAGGCCGCCGGCGACGCGGTCCGCAACGGCGATGTGAAGATCCACCCGGCCAGCCAGGAACCGCGCTGGTTCGAGTGGGTCGACAACATGCACGACTGGAACATCTCCCGTCAGCTGTGGTGGGGCCACCGCATCCCGATCTGGTACGGCCCCGGAGGCGAGATCGTCTGCGTCGGACCCGACGAGCAGGCCCCCGAGGGCTATGTCCAGGACCCCGACGTGCTCGACACCTGGTTCTCCTCGGGCCTGTGGCCGTTCTCCACCATGGGCTGGCCGGAATCGACCGCGGAACTGCGCAAGTTCTATCCGACCAGCGTGCTGGTCACCGGCTACGACATCCTCTTCTTCTGGGTCGCCCGGATGATGATGTTCGGCATGTTCGTCTCCGACGACCCGGCGCTCACCGCGGGCAAGGACGCCAAGCAGGTCCCGTTCCAGGATGTGTTCCTGCACGGCCTGATTCGCGACGAACACGGCAAGAAGATGTCCAAGTCGCGCGGCAACGGCATCGACCCGCTGGACTGGATCAACGAGTACGGCGCCGACGCCACCCGCTTCACCCTGGCCCGCGGCGCCCAGCCCGGCGGCGACCTCTCGGTCGGCACCGCGCACGTCACCGCCTCGCGCAGCTTCATCACCAAGCTGTTCAACGCCACCAAGTTCGCGCTCATGAACGGCGCGCAGCCGGGCGAACTGCCCGCCCGCGACACCCTCACCGACAGCGACCTGTGGATCCTGGACCGCCTCGACGAGGTCATCGCCGAGGTCGACGCCGCCCTGGACCGCTACGAGTTCAGCAAGGCCCTCGAAGGGCTCTACCACTTCGCGTGGGACGAATTCTGCAGCTGGTACCTGGAATTGGCGAAGGTCCAGTTCGCCGACTCCGAGAAGCGCGCCGCCAGCACCCGCGTCGTGCTCGGCACCGTCCTCGACGCCGTGCTGCGACTGCTGCACCCGGCCGTCCCGTTCGTCACCGAGACCCTGTGGCAGGCCCTCACCGACGGCGCCGAGGGCGAGTCCATCGTCATCTCCTCCTGGCCGGCCGTCTCCGGCGCGACCGCCGACGCCGCGGCCGCCCGCCGCGTCGCCGACACCCAGAAGCTGATCACCGAGATCCGCCGCTTCCGCGCCGACCAGGGCCTGGCCGACAGCCAGAAGGTGGCGGCCACGCTGATCGGCATCGACGCCGCCGACCTGCTCGCCCAGGAAGCCGGCATCGCCAACCTGGCCAAGCTCACCGCGCCCGGCGACGACTTCGCCGCCACCGCGGCGCTGGAGGTGCGCCTGTCCGGCGCCACCGTGACCGTCGAGATCGACACCTCCGGCACCGTCGACCTCGACGCCGAGCGCCGCCGCCTGGAGAAGGACCTCGCCGCCGCGCAGAAGGAGCTCGCCGGCACCAACGGCAAGCTCGGCAACGCGGCGTTCCTGGCCAAGGCCCCCGACGCGGTGGTCGCGAAGATCAAGGCGCGCAAGGAGATCGCCGAGGGCGACGTCGAACGCGTCACCGCCCGGCTCGCCGAGATCGCCAAGCTGGCCGCCAAGTGAACGACGAACCGGAGCGTCAGTACGCGGAGGGCTCGCTGTCCCACGGCACCTCGCCGGTGGACCTCGCCGAAATGGCGCTGGTCGAGGCCGAACTCGACCAGCGCTGGCCGGAAACCAAGATCGAGCCGTCGCTGTCGCGGATCGCGACGCTGATGGACCTGCTGGGCTCGCCCCAGCAGTCGTATCCGGCCATCCACATCGCGGGCACCAACGGCAAGACCTCGGTCAGCCGCATGATCGACGCGCTGTTCACCGCGCTGCACCGGCGCACCGGTCGGATCACCAGCCCGCACCTGCAGCTGGCCACCGAGCGCATCGCCATCGACAACGCGCCCATCACGCCCGGGCGCTATGTGGAGATCTACCGCGAACTGCTGCCGTACATCGAGATGATCGACGCGCAGTCCGAAGCCGCGGGCGGCCCGGCCATGTCGAAGTTCGAGGTGCTCACCGGGATGGCGTACGCGGCCTTCGCCGAGGCGCCGGTGGACGTGGCCGTGGTGGAGACCGGGCTGGGCGGCCGCTGGGACGCCACCAATGTGATCGACGGCCAGGTCGCCGTCATCACCCCCATCGGCCTGGACCACACCGAATTCCTCGGCCCCGACCTGACTTCCATCGCGGGGGAGAAGGCCGGGATCATCAAGAAGGCCGCCGAGGACGAACTGTCCCCGCGCGACACCGTCGCCGTCATCGCCCAGCAGGAACCCGAGGTGATGGACGTCCTGCTGCGCCGGGCCGTCGAGGTCGACGCCGCGGTCGCGCGCGAAGGCTCGGAGTTCCAGGTGCTTTCGCGCCGCGTCGCCATCGGCGGCCAGATGCTCGAACTCCAGGGCCTGGGCGGCGTGTACGACGAGATCTTCCTGCCCATGCACGGTGAACACCAGGCCCGCAACGCCGTGCTCGCACTGGCCGCGGTCGAGGCGTTCTTCGGCGCGGGCGCCTCGCGCCAGCTCGACATCGACGCGGTGCGAGCCGGATTCGCGAACGCGCTCAGCCCGGGTCGCATGGAGCGCATGCGCAGCGCGCCCACCATCTTCATCGACGCCGCCCATAATCCGCACGGCGCCAAGGCTCTTGCCGCGACCCTTACCAGTGAATTCGACTTCCGCAAACTGGTCGGCGTGATCGCGGTGCTGGGTGACAAGGACGCCGGCGGCATCCTCGATGCCCTGGAACCGGTCTTCGATGAGATCGTCGTCACCGAGAACGGCTCCCCGCGCGCCCTGCCCGTCGACGACCTGGCCAACCTCGCGGTGCAGCGCTTCGGCGACGAACGCGTGGCCGTCGCCCACGACCTGGCCGACGCCATCGAGACCGCCATCGCCCTCGCCGAGGGCGGGGAGGACGGCGAACTGGTCTCCGGCGCGGGCATAGTCATCACCGGCTCGGTCGTCACCGCCGGGTCCGCCCGCAGCCTGTTCGGAAAGGATCCCGCATGACGGACGCCACCCCCGAGGTCCCGCCCCCCGCCACCGACCCGTGGAAGGGCCTGCGCGGCGTCATGGCCGGCACCCTGGTCCTCGAGGCCATCACCGTGCTGCTCGCGCTGCCGGTGATCAGCGCGGTCGGCGGCGGCCTGCGCTGGTGGTCGGTGCTCTACGTGGTGGGTCTGGCCGTGGTCATGTTCCTGGGCGCGGGCGTGCAGCGCCGCCCCTGGGCCATCCCGTTCAACCTGGCCCTGCAGGTGGCGTTGCTGCTGGGCGGCTTCGTCCACATCTCGATCCTGGTGATCGGCGTGGTCTTCGTCGCCGTGTGGATCTTCGTGCTGTTCCTGCGCGCGGACGTGAAGAAGCGGATGGAAGCGGGAACGCTGCCCAGCCAGCGCATGTCCGGGGCCTGAATACCTCGCCAGAATCGGACAGGCCGGGGCATCCGCCCCGGCCTGCGTTTTTCGGTCCGAGCAAGCGACGGTTAAGGTTTGTCCGTGACTGAGCAGACGTTGGTACTCATCAAGCCCGACGGCGTGGCCCGCGGCCTCGTCGGGGAGATCATCACCCGCATCGAGCGCAAGGGCCTGAAGCTCGCGGCCATGAAGCTCGTGAACGTCTCCGAGGAAGTGGCTGTCGTCCACTACGCCGAGCACGCCGAGCGTCCGTTCTTCGGTTCCCTGATCGAGTTCATCACCTCCGGTCCGGTCGTCGCGGCCGTGCTCGAGGGTGAGCGCGCCATCGCCGCCTTCCGCCAGATCGCCGGCGGCACCGACCCGGTCGAGAAGGCCGTCCCCGGCAGCATCCGCGGCGACTACGCCCTCGAGACCCAGTTCAACCTCGTGCACGGCTCCGACTCGCCCGAGTCCGCCAAGCGCGAGATCGACATCTGGTTCCCCGGGTTCGCGCACTGATCTTCCGGGAGCAGGTGCTCCCGCTTTCCTCCTCGGCCGGGTCCGGGGCCACGCCCCCGGACCTGCCACCCAGCGGCCGCCCGCGAGACTCGCGAGGCCGCTCCGGGCCGCGTGGGCACGACGCCCCGGCACGGTGTGGGATACTGGCTCTGGAAGTGACCGACGCCGGCCGTTTGCGGCAGGCACCGTTCACCTTCGAATTGACACCGCGGAGCGACGGACGATCATCGCTGCCGCCGACGGCTCCAAGACTCGGCCGCCGGGCAGGCACGCTGGATGAACGCTCGTGACACGGAGTTGAGCCAACCAACCAGGCGCCACGTGACCAGTTAGCCCGAACGACGAGATACCGGCGATAACGGGCCACGCGGCGCGAAGACTTACGATCTCGCGCCCCCGGGCGTGAGGCCAACAAGACAGCGCCCCCGCGTCGGCCGCGTCACTCCTAGGAGGAACGCGCCCGGGGGCCCCGAGGAGATTTCGTGGCCGATCAAGAGCCGCAGGACGCATCGCAGGTGAACGGTGAAGGGGGCGCTCATCTCACCCCGGCTGCCGGACAATTGCCGGAACGGATCCGAGTGCACGCACTGGCGAAGCTGCTGGGCACCACCAGCAAACGTATTCTGGCCCACCTGACCGAGATGGGCGCGCAGGCGAGAAGCCCGCAATCCAGCCTGGACCGGACCGTCGCCGAGACCGTGCGCGACGCCTTCGGACCGCGTGATGTCGAGGCCGCCCCCGCCGGACCCGAGCCGATCGCCGAGACCACCGTCGACGCCGCCATCGCCGCGGGCGACGACCGGGCCGCCGACGAACTGGCCGCCGAGGAAGTGGAGGCCGTCGAGGCCGCCACCCCGCCCGCCACCGCGCAGACCACCCTGTTCGCCAGCCCCTTCCTGAGCGAGGCGCAGGCCGAGGAACAGGTCCAGTACCAGCCGTCCGCCGTCGTCGCGGCGCCGCTGTTCCTGTCGCCGGACGCCGCCGCGGTCGAGGAGACCCGTCGCCGTCGTCGGGAGCGCAAGCCCCGCACCGAGGAGCCCGTCGCCGAGGAGCCGGTGACCGAGGCGACCGCGGTCACCGAGGACACCGCCGCCGAGGACGCCGAGGACGAGGGCGACTGGGACGGCGATCAGGATCGTGAGCAGCGGGAGGGCACCTCGCGCCGCCGTCGCCGGGGCCATAGATCGGAA